>JBGVGM010000023.1:0-31914 GCA_045121655.1 Acutalibacteraceae bacterium
CATTCCCACTGCAGAGTACGAGGTATTCACAGATGCCGCTGAGGCTCTTAAGTATCTTGAAACTGCTCCAATTCCTACAGTTATCAAAGCTGACGGACTTGCTCTCGGTAAGGGTGTAATCATCGCCATGACAAGAGATGAAGCTAAAGATGCTGTTCACTCAATGATGGAGGACAAGGTTTTTGGTGAAAGCGGCAGCAGCGTTGTAATTGAACAATTCCTTACCGGACCTGAGGTTTCCGTTCTCTCCTTTACAGACGGAAAAACAGTTGTTCCCATGATTTCCTCCATGGACCATAAGAGAGCCAAGGACAACGATGAAGGACTTAACACAGGCGGTATGGGTACAGTTGCTCCAAACCCCTACTACACCTCAGAAATTGCAGAACAGTGCATGAAGGAAATCTTCCTTCCCACAATGGAGGCTATGAACGCTGAGGGACGTACATTTAAAGGCTGCCTTTACTTCGGTCTTATGATTACACCCAAAGGCCCCAAGGTTATTGAATATAACTGCCGTTTTGGCGACCCTGAAACTCAGGTTGTTCTTCCTCTTCTTGAAAGCGATCTTCTCACCGTTATGAAGGCTACAACTGACGGTACTCTCAGCGAGACAGAGGTTAAGTTCTCAGATAAAAATGCCTGCTGCGTAATTATGGCATCAGACGGCTATCCTCAGAAGTACGAAAGCGGTTTTGAAATCAAAATTGCTGACGAGGTAAAGGATAACGTTTATGTTGCAGGTGCAAAAATCGAAGACGGTATTCTTAAAACTGCAGGCGGCCGTGTTCTCGGCGTAACAGCAGTTGAAGATACTTTAGAAAAGGCAATTGATTCTTCTTATGCAAAGGTTCAGAAGGTTTCCTTCGACAATGCATATTACAGAAAAGATATCGGCAAGAAAGCCAAGGAGGCTAAATAAAAATGGTATATCGCATTTATGTTGAAAAGAAAAAGGAGCTTGCCAACGAAGCAAGAGGACTTCTCGGCGACATCAATTCACTTCTCGGTATCAAGAGCGCAAGTGACCTTCGAGTAATCAACCGCTATGACGTTGAAGATATCGACAAAGAGCTTTTTGATTCAGCTGTGAAAAACGTATTCTCAGAGCCTCAGCTTGATATTACAAGCGATACTCTCAACGCAGATGGTGCAATTGTATTTGCTGTTGAGCCTCTTCCCGGTCAGTACGACCAGAGAGCTGACTCAGCTGCTCAGTGTATTCAGATTATCTCTCAGGGTGAAAGACCCACAGTTAAAACTGCAAAGGTTTACGTGCTTTACGGTGATGTAAGCGACAGCGAGCTCAATGAAATCAAAAAGTACGTTATCAACCCCGTTGAATCAAGAGAAGCATCACTTGAAACAGTAGAAACGCTCAAGACAAAGTACGACATTCCCACAGAGGTTGAAACTCTCGACGGATTTATTGACCTTGACGCAAACGGTCTTGCCGATTTCGTTAAGAAGTACGCTCTCGCTATGGATAACGATGATATTGCTTTCTGTCAGGACTACTTCAAAAAGGAAGGCAGAAATCCCACTATCACTGAAATCCGTATGATTGATACATACTGGTCAGACCACTGCCGTCACACAACCTTCCTTACAACAATCGACAGTGTTAAGTTTGAAGACGAGCTTCTTCAGAGAGCTTACGACGATTATATTGAAACAAGAAAAGAGCTGGGCAGAACAAAGCCCATCTGCCTTATGGATATCGGTACTCTTGCAGGCAAATACCTTAAGTCTACCGGCCACCTTGATAAGCTTGACGAAAGCGAAGAAATCAACGCTTGTACAGTTAAAATCGAGGTTGAAATCGACGGCAAGAAAGAGCCCTGGCTCCTTCTTTTCAAGAACGAAACTCACAACCATCCCACAGAAATCGAGCCCTTTGGCGGCGCTGCTACTTGTATCGGCGGTGCAATCCGTGACCCCCTTTCAGGCAGAAGCTACGTTTACGGCGCTATGCGTGTAACAGGTGCATCTGACCCCCTCAAGAGCGTTGCTGAAACAATTCCCGGTAAGCTTCCTCAGAGAAAGATTGTGCAGACTGCTGCTGCAGGCTACTCATCATACGGCAACCAGATTGGTCTTGCAACCGGTATTGTTGACGAGCTTTACCACGAAGGCTATATGGCAAAGAGAATGGAAATCGGTGCCGTTGTTGCTGCAGCTCCCGCTGAAAATGTAAGACGTGAGTGTCCCGCAGACGGCGACGTTGTTATTCTTCTCGGCGGTGCTACGGGCCGTGACGGCTGCGGCGGTGCTACAGGCTCATCAAAATCACACACACTTGATTCACTTGAAACCTGCGGTGCAGAGGTTCAGAAGGGTAACGCTCCCGAAGAAAGAAAGCTTCAGAGACTTTTCAGAAACGGCGAAGCCTGCCGTATGATCAAGCGTTGTAACGACTTCGGTGCAGGCGGTGTTTCCGTTGCTATCGGTGAGCTTGCAGACGGTCTTGAAATCGACCTTAACGCAGTACCCAAGAAGTACGAGGGTCTTGACGGCACAGAGCTCGCAATCAGTGAAAGCCAGGAGAGAATGGCTGTTGTTGTTGAAAAGAAAGACGTTGACCGTTTCCTCGCTCTCGCAAAAGAAGAAAACCTTAACGCAACCGTTGTTGCAAAGGTTAAAGAAGAAAAGAGACTTACAATGTTCTGGAACGGCAAGGCAATCTGTGACATCAGCCGTGAATTCCTTAACTCAAACGGTGCTGAAAAGCACATTGACATTGAAGTTGCTGCTCCCTCCTGTCCTATGAAGAAAATCGAGGGCGGCTTTGAAGAAAATATGAAGGCTCTTGCAGGTGACCTTAACGTTTGCTCAAAGAGAGGCCTTTCAGAGCGCTTCGACTCAACAATCGGTGCAGGTACAGTTCTTATGCCCTTTGGCGGTAAGAATCAGCAGACACCTATTCAGGCTATGGTACAGCTCGTTTCAACCGAAAAGGGTCACACCAAGGACTGCTCCGTAATGTCATGGGGCTACAACCCCTTCTATACAGAAAAAACACCTTTCCACGGCGCTTATATGGCTGTTGTTGAATCAGTTTGTAAGCTCATTGCAACCGGTGCTTCATTTGAAGACGTTTACCTCACCTTCCAGGAATACTTTGAAAGACCCGGTAAGGACGGTAAGCGCTGGGGCAAGCCTCTCGCTGCTCTTCTTGGCGCATTCAAGGCTCAGAAGGACCTTAAGGTTGCTGCAATCGGCGGTAAGGACTCAATGAGCGGTACATTCGAAAACCTTGACGTGCCTCCCACCCTTGTTTCATTTGCAATTACAACCGACAATGTTGACAACATTGTTTCACCTGAGTTCAAAAAGGCTGGCAACAAGGTAATCAAGCTCACTCCCGAATTTGACAAAGACCACCTTCCCGTAACCGAAAGCCTTCTTAAAATCTTCGCTAAGGTTACAGAGCTTCAGAGAAGCGGCAAGGCTGTTGCTTCTTACACACCCGGCTTTGGCGGTGTTGCTGAAGCAGTTATGAAGATGTGTCTCGGTAACGGACTCGGCTTTAAGTATGCAGACTCAGTTAAGGTAGAGGATATCTTCAACTACAGCTACGGCAGCTTCATTCTTGAAGTTACTCCTGACGTAGAAGAAGGCGAAACAATCGGTTACATCACAGAAGATGCAGTTATCACTCTCGGTGACGAAAAGGTTTGTCTCGAAGGTCTTCTCAAGATTTATGAAGACAAGCTTGAAAGCGTATTCTCCTGCAATATTGACCAGTCTGAGTCAAAGGTTGAAACCTTCTCATATGAAGCAAAAGAACGCAAGGCTCCTGCAATCAAAGTGGCAAGACCTAAGGTACTTATCCCCGTATTCCCGGGCACAAACTGCGAATTTGACTCAGCTAAGGCTATGGAAGATGCAGGCGCAGAAAGCAAGATTATGGTTATCAACAACCTTTCAGCTGACGGTATTGCAAGAAGCGTTGAAGAATTCGCAAACGAGCTTAAAACTGCTCAGATGGTATTCATTCCCGGCGGCTTCTCAGGCGGTGACGAGCCTGACGGCAGCGGTAAGTTCATCACAGCCTTCTTCAGAAATGCTGCTGTAAAGGAACAGGTTACTGCTCTTCTCGAAGAGAGAGACGGTCTTATGTGCGGTATCTGTAACGGCTTCCAGGCACTTATCAAGCTCGGTCTTGTTCCCTACGGCAAGATTATGGACGCTGATGAAAGTATGCCTACCCTTACCTTCAACACAATTGCACGTCACCAGTCACGCATTGTAAGAACAAGAATCGCTTCAAATATGAGCCCCTGGCTCTCAGATACAAATGTTGGTGACATCTACAATGTGCCTATTTCACACGGTGAAGGTCGTTTCCTTGCAGACGAGAAGACAATCCTTGAGCTGGCAAAGAACGGACAGATTGCTACTCAGTATGTTGATTTCAGCGGTGAAGCTACAAACGACATTCACTTCAATCCCAACGATTCAATGTACGCAATTGAGGGTATCACCTCACCTGACGGCCGTGTGTTCGGTAAGATGGGTCACAGCGAAAGAATCGGCTACGGTCTTTACAAGAACGTTCCCGGCGACTATGAAATCAAGATGTTCAAGTCAGCTGTCAAGTATTTTAAATAAGATTTATGTTAAAAACACCTGTGCAACAAATTGTTGCGCAGGTGTTTTCTATTTGCGTTAAAGTTAATTTAAAGTAGCTTTGGTAAAAAGGAATTACAGAAAGGGGTTGATATTTATGTAATAGACACAACAGAATAAAAATTAAACGAAGGGACTGAAAGTTATGTTAACTAAAAGACAAAAGCTTTTCTCGGACATAAGTCTCGGAATTGTTGGCTTTTACTTTGCAATAAATCTTCTCATGTTCTCATACTGTATAATTGATTTCCCTGACTTAAAAATCTTTGAGCTTATATATTTACTGATTGATAAAATTCTTTTCCCCATAGATTTATTCACCTGGCACATTTTCGGTATCTTTGCAGTTATAAGCTTTTTTGTAAAGCTTGGCTATATCGGAAACAATAAAGAAGAAAAAATAAAAGAACTTATACATTTTATTATGACAGGAGCTATTGCTTTCTTTATCTATTATATTTTTGAAAGCAGCTTTTAAGACACAGAAAGGAGTGTCAGTTATGAAGAAAATTATACCGCTTATAGGTTATTATCTCGGTTGGATTTATCCGCTCGCTGTAAGCACATACATAATTCTTGACCATTTTCTGCATATCAGAATCAACAACTCGGGACCGTTGGATTTAGGCGAAGAATCAACTCTGATGTATATGTTTTACTTTTTCATCTTTGCCGCACTTACATTCCTTGTATACTTTATCTATTATAAAAAGCCGCTGAAAAACTGGGGTGTATTGGTAAATGCTCCGCTATATATCATTTCAATTGGTATTGCACCGTTTTATTTTGAATATAATATATACCTCGCAGGTATTACACTTCTGCTCTCAATAGGTATTATAATTTACACAACGGTTGTTTCAATTGATGCGATGAAAAGATTTGAATAAACTTAAAAGGCTGTCAGCTACCTTTTCGGGTAGCGACAGCCACTTTTTTTATTGTCTTTATTGTCTTGTGGGAATAAACGCCTCGAAGCTATCTACAAGGAAATCTCTTACCGGCTCTTCAGGTATGCTCATTTCCATCTCAAATCCGTCAAAGGAGTGCTGCAGTCCTACTACAAAAGCTATAAACCCAAGCACCAACAAAAGTGCAATTATAAGAATCACAAGTATGACCGTTATAATAATCTTTTTTCGTTTTTTCTTGTCCATTAAATCAGCTCCGTAAGTCTGAGAGAGGCATTTTTGAGAAATTCTATGTTTTCTTCTTCAAAAACCGTATCCTTCTTTGTGTGGATTTTATCCATATAAAGTATGCCGTGTTTGCTTTTTTTGAGTGCAGCAATACCCACACCAAGCCTGAAATTAGCCTGATCGGAAGGGTAAAATACGCCTTTTGTAAGAATATGTACAGTAAAGTTGCTGTCATTCTGAAAAGCCTTTTCAAAGGTTGGTACAAGGTCTTTTGCCTTTTTCTTAACGGCTAAGAGGATATTTTTACCGTCTGAAACGCAGTCAAAATTGAAAATCAACTTATCATTTAACTGCTTTTTATGCTTCGACTGAAATGAAGCTGAGCCGATAAGCCCCGTCTCTTCAAAATCGAAAAGCACAAATGCCGCTTTCTCTCTACTTTCAGGCGGCATTTCAGCCATAAGCTCCAGAACGGTTATTACACCTGAGGTGTTATCGTTTGCCGTGTGCTTATTTGCAGGGCCGAACATCATAAGCCCCAACAGCAGATACACTGTAACAAGACTTACTGCTGCACCCGTCTGCTCTTCAAATAAAAATGTTGTAATGCTGCTCGCTGCAAAAGCGACGGCAAAAATCAGAAACACAAGAACAAACTGATAAAGCCAATAAAACAGTTGATTTTTCGGTGTAATAAAGTTGGGCAAGGGCATTACTGCACAGGTGTCATAGTGGGCAGTATAAATCACCTTAGCCGTTTCTGTGTTTCCGAAAACTATATTCTCAGCACCGAGCGAGCCCTTTTCAATTTTCATTTCATAGCCCTTTTCTTCGGCAAAGCCTTTAAGAAGCTCCTGAAAATTTCTTTTTTGTTTTCGGCTCTTTCTGACCTGATATTTTTCCAATATCTCTTTTGAAAGTCCGGTCATTTAAATCAAATCCTTTTGTTTATAATTGCAGGAAGAATTCTGAAATCCTTCTCCCCTGCTTTTTCAAGTTCCTCTGCAAGTTGTTTTCTGAGACTTTCACGAATGCCCTTATATTTAATATTTTTCACAAGATTATTCCTTTGATATGGGTCTTTTTCGTTGTCATAAAGGTAGTCCTCAAAATAAATCTTTGCACTTTTTCTTGTCATTCCCGATATAGGTGTAAGAGCAGAAACCGAATAAGTATATCTTTCTGTTCTGATTGCTCTTGCGCATTGGCTTTCGCTTATTTCAATGTAAACATTATCCCTTTTCCTGTTCTCAACAAGGCTATACCCTCTGAAATACCGGGGAATCTCAATTTCGCCAAAACTCAGTAAGGTGGCAGGAAGGTCCATTAAACTGACAAGTCTGCTATCAACTTTTCCGTCCTTGAAGCTTCCTCCTGAAATTACAAGAGGTATATGTATTGAGGAATCATGACAGGAACGCTTATATTCTGCATTTCTTGTTTTGAAGTGACAGCCGTGGTCACTTGTGAAAATTATTATCGTATCATCATAAAGCTTTTTCTCTTTAAGCTTACTTATAAGTCTGCCTAAATTGTAATCCAGACGGTTGATTGCAGAAAGATAATCGGGGTAGGATTCTTCATAGTCGCCTTTAAGGAATTTCAAATCCTCGGGAATCGGATAGCCTTTGTAATTATCCATAGTTTCCCTATAGCCCTCATAGCGATGTCTGTCGTTCTGATGGTGAGGCTCAATATGGGAAAGGAACATAAAGAAAGGCTTATCTTCTTTATGATTGTCAATATACTCTAAGGCGAAATCCGTTATGCAGTCTGCACGGTAGCCCTTGAAGTCAATTTTATTTCCGTCTTCGTCAAAAACATAACCGTCATAGCCGTGTGAAGTAAATTCAAGCACATCGGAGCCACGGAAATATTTGTAACCGCCAAGCCTTTCTTTTGGTATGGCGGTTTTTTCGCAGTTGAATCTGAAATCAGAAGCAAGGTGCCACTTTCCGATATATGCAGTGTCATAGCCTGCTTCGTTAAAATATTCCGCAAGTGGCTTTATATTCCTCGGAAGAGAAATTCCGTTCTTGTAGCACCCGGTTTCACTTGCATACATTCCTGACTGCAGACATGCTCTTGCAGGGCCGCATACCGGCTGACAGGTAAAGCAGTTATCAAATGTAACACCTTCACTTGCAAGCGAAGAAAGCTCCGGCATTATATCGCCGTTAAAGGTATCATACCTTTGCTGGTCAGTGAAGAAAAAGAGAATGTTTTTTCTTTTCATTTTTATGAGCCTGCTGAGAATCCGCCGTCAATTACAAGAGATGTACCTGTAATATATGAAGCCATTTCTGAAGCGAAAAACAGCATTGAGCCTGCAACATCTTCAGGCTTTGCAAGGCGCTTCATAGGTGTGCGCATTGTCATATACGCCATCCATCTTTCGTTTTCCATTTCGTTCTTGATAAGCGGAGTTTCAACAAAACCGGGGCAGACTGCGTTTACTGTAATGCCGAATCGTGACCATTCGCAAGCCAGAGATTTTGTGATCTGCATAACACCGCCCTTACTTGCACTGTAGGCAGCTGCTGAGGGAATACCGAGAATACCGCCGAGAGAGCAGGTGTTAATAATTCTGCCGCTTTTCTGCGGAATCATAAACTCGTTGGCAATTTTCTGAGCAATAAAGAACTGACTTGTAAGGTTAAGGTCAATAACTTTGCCCCAATCTTCTCTTGACTCATTGATACTGTAGGCTGAGTGTGACATACCCGCATTGTTGATAAGTATATCAATTTTGCCGGTGTTAGCCTTTACTGCATCAACAATTTTTTGGATATCCTCTTCTTTGGTGTTGTCTGCAGCAATTGCCACAACTACACTGTCGGGATACTGAAGAAAAAGCTCCTTTGCTTTTTCTGTAACAGCTTTTTCATTATAATCGCTCATATAAACGTCAGCACCGTTTTCCAGAAAAGCCTTTGCTGCTTCAAGACCGATACCGCTTGCAGCGCCTGTGATGAGTACAGATTTATTTTTAAAATCAAGATTATATTTCATACTACATTTCCCTTTCATATTCATTTTCTCTATTATATCATTCTCACGGAAAAAATCAACCTGTAACTTTAAGAACTTGTTACAGGTTGTTAGATCTTTGTTGAATTTTACTTTATAAGCTCCTCAAAAGCACTCATCATAGTTGATGCAGTGTTCTTACCGAGAGAAAGTGTTTCTGCATAGTGGTCGTGGTTGAGAAGCATTACATAGTCGTTGTCGGGAACGATGTAGCCTATAGCGTCGTTTGCAAGTCCGAATACAATTACATCTTCGCCGAAAATATCTACGAGAGTTTTGCCCTCAAAGTCCTTACCGCTTATGCTGTTTTCACCCTTGAGTGAAGTACCGCCGTAAGCAATATCTGTGCAAAGCTCACCGGGCACCATGGCAATTTTAATATCCTTGCCCATTTCAATGTAGCCGATTTCCGTTGTGAGATAGTAATCTCTGAAGCCCTTGACCTTAACGAGATAGTTTACGAGCTTGATTTTTGAAGCTGCTCTTATGAGAGGATTCTGCACCTTGAATTCTACAGTGGCAAGTCTGATGTTGAGAATAGGCTCAACCTTTGTTTCCTCTACAGGAGTCCAGCCGTCGTGCCATGTGATGTAGTCTTCCTCAGTAACGAAATCGGGTGTGGAAAGGAAGGGGTCTGCTTTGATTTCCTTTTCAGTTTTTGTAAGTGAAAGCACCATTTTGCCCACTTCTCTGCCGTAGTTTGCAGGTGTGTCAACCCTGCGCTCTGCTTCGGTATTAAGGTCACCTATATAAATACCGCAGATTGCACCGTTGAAGAACATAAAGTTGTAGCCTGCTTTATTAAGGGTTTCACCTATGTAATAAACATAGTCGCCTGAAATGCCGTGACCGTTTACTTCGTCCCCTACTGCAAGACCTGCAACGTCGGGATGAGCCGCCATATTAAGGATAATTGTAGGCTGTGAAGCCTTGTTGTCGGGAGTGAAGGTGAAGCGCTTAAGCTCGGTATCCATAGCAGATGCAGAAGGTCTGTTCTTGTTATTGAAATATCTTTCACCGATATCTTTTCTTGCAAAGGTCATTTCACCCTCTTCCATTGAGGAAACAGCCTTTTCAATTGCACCCTTGATTTTTCCGTAGAAAAATTCCATATATTCGGGGTCCGTACCCTGTACTTGTAAATCGGTCATTCTGAGTGCCGCACTCATTATGTTTCTCGGCCACTTTTTGATAATCTCTGTCCACATCCCCTGAGTGTCAATACCTGAATGAACGTGGGTTGCAAAGATGTTGATTGAGTTGATGCCGTTTTCCTTTGCATAGGTATCAAGGAGACTTCTTATGTGCCTGATGTCGCCGTTTGAAACACCGATTGAGTCAACGGTTGCAAAAACTGCAGTGCCTCTGCCTGAGCCGTCGTCGAGAGCGATTACACGCACCTTCATATCGTCAAGCACTTCTCTTACGTCGTTGGTGAACATATTCTTCTCGCACATAAAGCCGCCTAGATAAAGGTCATAATCCTCAAAGTTTTCGGGAACAAGGCTTTCGCTGCTATAGCCTAAAGACCACTTTGCGCCCTCTTTGGCTTCTGAAATGAATTCAGCTGTGCCCTCATAGAAGTTGTCGTAAACGAACTCGTCTTCTCTTACGAAAGACTTGTTTTCTCCGAGACAGAAGTCCACTGCACCGATAAGTGTTTCAACAACTGTACCGAGAAATCTGTTGAGTAAATTTTCCGTATTAATCCCTTTTGAATCCGCTGCTGAGGCAGGAATTACCCAGCAAGAAAAAGCCATAATAACCGACAGAGTGATTGCTAAAATTTTCTTCATAAAAAACTCCCCTTATTTTAAATTACAAGGAGAGTATAACACACTTTTCAGATTATTTCAATTTTTTGGTAAATAATTTAAATCTTTGTTAATCAAGGAGGATTATCATTCTTTCTCCCTGAAGCTGAGCCGGATAGGTTGCAAGGACAGTTTCACTGCAAATTACGCTTATGTACTCACCTACAAAGGAGTCTGGAGAAAGGTCTGTAACGTACCAGCCGTCATCAACAAAGTCCATATCAATGCCGATATTTACAAAAACTCTGTCCCCTACATAGTCTTCCCACTCATATCCGTCTGTCTTTTGAAGAAGTAAGGAATTGCCGTAGCTTTCTGCAACATAGCCAGAAAGCATTATTTCGCCATCTTTAAGGGATGTGTCTGCCCTGTTTTCTGATTTTGCACAGGCACAAAAGCTCATAACAAAAATAACCGAAAGTAAAATAGCTATAGTTTTCTTCATAAAAAATCACCTCTGCCATATTAGACAAAATCTGAGGCAGAAGTGTTGCATTTATTTTAATTTTTTATTTAAAGTATTCTGTAATCTGAGTTATGGTCTTTTCAACAGTTGCTTCCTCACCTGAAAAAGCTGCTGCACCTGAGAGGGACAAAAGCATTGTAAGTGAAACCACAATTGCTGTGAGTCTTGAAAATCTCTTCATTTTTTCCCGTTTCGCTCCTTTCATTTAACAGACTTTCGCTATAATACATTGTTATTCCCGAAAGGTCAAGACTTATTACGGAATGTTTACCGTTTATTTATTATTATATATCATATTTTATACCGTTAAACCCTTGAAAAATCTGACATAATATTGTATACTGTTACGGTATATATAATCGGTGAATTATGTTTTCATCGGTTTGGCGTAAAAAATTTTACGGAGGAATCAGCAATGGCAGAAATTGAAAAAAGCAATAGTTTTATCGCCATGGAACACGATGTGCTCAAGTTCTGGGAAGATAACAATTGCTACGAAAAAAGAAAAGAAAAAAATCAGGGTAAAGAACGCTTCCGTTTCATCGACGGACCTATTACAGCTAACAACCCTATGGGTATTCACCACGCATGGGGACGCACACTCAAGGATACATTCATCAGATACAAGTATATGAAGGGCTATGACTGCCGTTGTCAGAACGGTTTCGACAGCCAGGGTCTCTGGGTAGAAGTTGGCGTTGAAAAGGAACTTGGCTTTGAGTCAAAGAAGGATATCGAGGATTTCGGTATTGACAAGTTCACAAGAAAGTGCGTTGAAAGAGTAAAGCAGTACTCAGGCGTTATTACCGAACAGTCAAAGAGACTCGGTCAGTGGATGCAGTGGGACAACTCCTACTACACCAACACAGACCTCAACATCACAAGCATCTGGCACTTCCTCAAGACCTGCGACAACAACGGCTGGATCAAGAGAGAGTATAAGCCTATGCCCTGGTGTCCCCGTTGCGGTACATCACTTTCAGAGCATGAAATGACCGGTTCATATAAGACCGTTACTCATAACTCTGTTTTCTTCAAGCTTCCCATTGAAGGCACAAACAGCAAAATCATCGTTTGGACAACAACTCCCTGGACACTTTCATCAAACGTAGCTCTTGCAGTTAACCCTGAAATCGACTACGTTGAAGTTAAGGTTAAGAGCGACGAAAAGACACTTATCCTCGCTAAGAATGCAATCAAGTATCTCGGCGACGACAAGCTTGAGGTTCTTCGTATGTTCAAGGGTGAAGAGCTTGTTGGTAAAAATTACGACACCTGCTTCCCCGAGCTTGAGGCTCAGCAGGGCTTCGAACATAAAATCGTAGCATGGGAAGATGTTGACGCTGAAGAAGGTACCGGCGTTGTTCACATTGCTCCCGGTTGCGGTGCCGAAGATAACGAGCTTGGTAAGAGACTCGGTCTTCCCGAAATTATGCCCGTTGACGATATGGGTATCTTCCTCAAGGGCTTCGGCTTCTTCACAGGTAAGAACTCAAAGACAATCGCTGACGAAGTATTTGAAGAACTTAAAAAGAGAGATAAGCTTTACCTTGTAAAGCCCCACGAGCACAGCTATCCCGTTTGCTGGAGATGTAAGGAAGAGCTTATTTACCGTCTTGTTCCCTCATGGTTTATTGTTACAGAAGAGCTTAAGCCCCGTCTTATCAGAAACGCTCAGAGCGTTAAGTGGGAGCCCGAATCAAACGGTAAGAGAATGCTTGACTGGCTCAACAATATGGGCAACTGGAACATTTCACGTAAGCGCTACTACGGTATGCCCCTCCCCTTCTATGTATGTGAGGAGTGCGGAAATGTTCACGTTGTAGGTTCAATCGACGAGCTCAAGAGCCTTGCAGTTGACCCCGCTAAGGTTGATGCTCTTCCCGAGCTTCACAGACCCTGGATTGACGAAGTTGAAATCAAGTGTCCCAAATGCTCAGCTAACGTTAAGAGAATTACTGACGTTGGTGACGTTTGGCTTGACGCAGGTATCGTTCCCTTCTCAACAACAGGATACTTTACCGATAAGGAAGAATGGAAGAAGAACTTCCCTGCAGAATGGGTTGTTGAAATGCGTGAGCAGGTTCGTCTCTGGTTCTATTCACTTCTCTTTATGAGTACTGTTCTTGAAGACAGAGCTCCTTATGAAAGAGTTCTCTGCCACTCAAGCGTTGTTCAGGAAAGCGGTGAGAAATTCTCAAAAACAGGCTTTATGATTCGCTTTGATGAAGCAGCAGAAAAAATCGGTGCTGACACAGTTCGTTACCTCTATGCAGGCGGCCCCGTTGCCAACGACGTACGTTTCGGCTTCAACCTCGGTGACGAAGCAAGAAGAAAGCTCCTTTCATTCTGGAACATTTACACCTTCTTTGAGACCTATGCAAGAATTGACAAGCCCAACTTTGAAGGTTACACACCCGACAAGAGCGCTATGACAATTACAGACAAGTGGCTCGTTATCAGAACAAACGACTTCATAAAGAAGGCAACTGCTCAGATGGACGACTACAAAGCATATAACCTTATTAAGGAATTTGAAATTTTTGTTGATGATATTTCCAACTGGTATATCAGAACAAACCGCCGCCGTTTCTGGAAAACAGGCGATGAAAAGGATAAGATGATTGCTTACTGGACCCTTTTTAACGCTCTCAATACCTGCGTTAAGGTAATGGCTCCCATCATTCCCTTTATGACAGAAAGCATCTGGCAGAACCTTACAAGAAGAGTTCTTCCCTCATCAGAGCTTTCAGTTCACCTTTCCGACTGGCCTACAGTTCTTGAGGGCTTTGAGGATGACGGCATTATCGAAGGCACTGCTTATGCAAGAGAAATTATTGCAACAGCACTGAAGCTTCGTAACGAGCATCAGATGAAGGTTCGTCAGCCTCTTTCAAAGCTCTTTGTATGCTGCGATGAAGCTAAGGCTGCAAACGTAAAGGTTTATGAAAAGAACATTCTTGATGAGCTTAACATCAAGGTTCTCGAATACATCACAGATTCATCTGTTCTCAAGGACAGCTATCTCACCGTTAACTTCAAGGTTGCAGGTGCCGTTCTTAAGCAAAACGTAAACAAGATGAAGCAGGCTCTTGAAGCTGCTACAGCTGACGAAATGGCTGCTTATACAGCTAAGGCACTCAATGGCGAAGCTATTCTGGTTAACGGCTTTGAAGAAGCTTACGATCCCTCAATCTTTACAGTTATGCAGAAGACTAAAGCAGGTATCATTTCAGCTGAATTCGGCGAGGATACAATCGCACTCGACGTTGTTCTTACTGAAGAGCTTATCAAGGAAGGTACAGTCCGTGACGTTGTACGTCAGTGCCAGCTTATCCGTAAGGAAGCAGGCTACGAGGTTGAGCAGAGAGTTGTTATGGCTCTTGCAAGTGCTTCAGAAAGCGTAATGGCTGCTCTTGCAGAATCTAAGGATCATATGGCTTCAGAGCTTCTCGCTGATGATATTATTCTCGGCGGTGAAATCGAAGCCGACCTTACAAAGACAGTTTCAATCGGCGACGATGAAATTACTCTTTCAGTAAAGAAAGCATAAATTAAAATGATTTTTCACCCCGCAGTAAGCGCTGTGGGGTGAAGTTAAAAGACGGCAGATTACATATTTTTTTGTATACTATTATATATAGGGATTTTTCTTCGGCAAAATCCGACAGAAAATCGCATTTTTCGTATACTATTATATACCTTAAAAGAAAGGAAGAAAATCCATGGCAAACGACAAAAAAATGGTTGAAGATATCACTTCCATGGAAGAAGATTTTGCGAAGTGGTATACTGATATTTGTAAAAAGGCTGAGCTTGTTGAATATACAAGCGTAAAGGGCTGTATGGTTATCAGACCTTACGGCTATGCAATTTGGGAAAACATCCAGAGAATTCTCGACAAAATGTTCAAGGACACAGGTCACGAAAACGTATGTATGCCTATGTTCATCCCCGAAAGTCTTCTACAGAAGGAAAAAGACCACGTTGAAGGCTTCGCTCCCGAGGTTGCATGGGTAACCCACGGCGGCAGTGAAAGACTTGAGGAAAGACTTTGCGTACGTCCCACTTCAGAAACACTTTTCTGTGAGCATTATGCAAACATCATTCAGTCACACAGAGACCTTCCCAAGCTTTACAATCAGTGGGTAAGCGTTGTAAGATGGGAAAAGACAACCCGTCCCTTCCTTCGATCAAGAGAATTCCTCTGGCAGGAAGGCCACACAATCCACGCAACAGCTGAGGAAGCAATTGTTGAAACAGAAAAGATGCTCAATGTTTACGCTGATTTCTGCGAAAGATACCTTGCTATTCCCGTTGTAAAGGGCAAGAAAACCGAAAGCGACAAGTTTGCAGGTGCAGTTTCAACCTATGCAATTGAAGCACTTATGCACGATGGTAAGGCTCTTCAGGCAGGTACCTCACACTACTTTGGTGACGGCTTTGCAAAGGCTTTCGGAATTCAGTATCAGAGCAAGGAAAATAAGCTTGAATATCCCCATCAGACCTCATGGGGTATGACAACAAGACTTATCGGTGCTATCATTATGACACACGGTGATAACAACGGTCTTGTTCTTCCCCCCGATGTAGCTCCCATTCAGGCAGTTATCATCCCCGTTGCTCAGCATAAGGAAGGTGTTCTCGAAAAGGCTGCAGAGCTTAAGGCAAATCTTGAAGAAGCAGGTATCAGAGTTAAGCTTGACGACAGCAACAACAGCGCAGGCTGGAAGTACTCAGAATACGAAATGAAGGGTGTTCCTGTTCGTATTGAGATTGGCCCCCGCGATATCGAAAACAATCAGTGTGTAATCGTTACAAGACACAACAGAGAAAAGAGCTTCGTTTCACTCGACAATCTTGCAGCAACTGTAGCTGAAAAGCTTACTGAGGTTCGTGAGGGCATTTACAACAAGGCTCTCCAAAACAGAGAGAACAGAACCTACGCTTGCACAACCCTTGAGGAAATTACAAAGGCTCTCAATGAAAAGGGCGACGGTTTCATCAAGGCTATGTGGTGCGGCGACGAGGCTTGTGAGGATAAGGTCAAGGAAGAAACAGGTGTTGGCTCAAGATGTATCCCTCTCATTCAGGAAAACCTTTCAGACACTTGTGTCTGCTGCGGTAAACCTGCACAGTATATGGTATATTGGGGCAAGGCTTATTGATTTTTGATTTCACTTCAGAATAAAAAGCTGCCGGAGCATTGCATTTTGCACAATGCTCCGGTTTAATTTTGTCTCTTATTTTTCTAAAATCGAAAATAATATTCTGTTTTCGAATTAAAATAGCGGTTTTACTCATTTTATTCTAATTTGTAATTAAATATTTATGTGAAAAATAAATACTATGTATTGGAATAATCCTTAGTTTTGTTAGCTTTTAAAAAGATTCAGAACGTTTGTTTGATGAATATTTTTCACAAAAACTTGAAAAACCTCAAAAAAAGCCATTTTCGTTAGGTTTTCACAAAGTCTCAAAAAGGCTATGGGTGATTTTATAAAACTTGCACGAAATATCAAAGTAGTTTTGGCAGTTTCAGGCAGTTTTTTATTTCCGATTTGACACTAAAACCGTTCCAGAACTGTATAAAACTTGACATTTTTGTCATAAATAGATATAATACCCCCTGTTGCCGATATGGAAAAAGTAAAATCTGAAGGGACGCCTCCCTTCCAAGCGGCAAATGATTGGCAGAAATTCGCATCTGCAAGGTCAGAGACCGGACGGAACACCTTAGCTTAATACGACAACACATCATTTAAAAATAATTAACAGAAAAGGATTTATCTGTGTTCTTGTTTAAGGTCTATGCAAATATAAAGTGCGAATCAAAAGTGCAGTCATTTATGTAAAGCCGCATTGTCCGACTCCGAACCACCTTTTATAAAGCTAAGGCGGACGAGGGCAAAATAAATTCAGAGGTGATAAAATGAAAAAGGCTTTAGCAAGAGTAATGCTTATTGCATTCAGTATTGTTATAATTGCCGGTGTCATGCCACTCTCAGCAAACGCAAGTTCCAGCAGCAATAAATCAAAAATATTCAGCTATCTCACACAGGAGTTAGAATTCAATTCAGCAGCAGCCTGCGGTATTATGGCGAACATTGAAAAAGAATCAAACTTCAGATCAAACGTTATTATCCGCGACAGTAACGGTCTTCCCAGTGGTGGTCTTTGCATGTGGAACGGCGGAAGACTCAACAACCTTAAAAAATACTGTGCAAAAAACGGTCTCAACTATCTCTCAATTGAGGGACAGCTCAGCTACCTTGAAGTTGAACTTCAGAACAGCTACTACAAACACATTTATAATTACCTCAAAAACGTTGCTAACTCATCTCAGGGTGCCTACAACGCAGCTCACTATTGGTGCTACTACTTTGAAGTTCCCGCAAACAGAGGTTCAAAGTCAGTACAGAGAGGTAACACAGCAATCAGAAGCTACTGGCCTGTATACGGTGGAAAAGAGCTTAAAGCTCCCGAAATTTCAGTGGCAAAGGGTACAACCTACGAGCCCGGCAAAAAGCTCACCGTAAACTGGACATCAGCAGGTGATGATGCAGACGGCTACAAGGTATACCTTGTTAAGAAGAACGCCGCAACCGGTAAGTACGATTACGAAAACGCAAAGATGGCGAAGCTCAGTTCCAAGGACAGAAGCTTCACTATCAAAGCTCACAACATGAAGGTTGGTTCATACAAGATTTATGTATGTGCTTTCAACAACACAACAGGCGTTGAAATGAAGAGTAATGTTCTTACCATAAAAATCAAATGCGAAAAGCATAAATACACTTCAAAAATCACAACCATTCCCACAGCTAAAAAGGCAGGTGTTACAACCTATACTTGTTCAGTCTGCGGAAAAGTTAAGGAAAAGGAACTCTCCTACCGTGATTACATCAGTGATGCAAAGGTAAAGAATGTAAGAATTACCGGTATCACTGAAAACAAAATCAAGGTGAGATGGGATAAGTTCAAAGATGCAGACGGCTACCGTATCTACGTTAAAAACGGCAAAGCATGGAAAAACATCGGTGTTGTAAGTGCCGACCAAGACAATGCTTTTATGGTGAGAGGTCTCGAAAGCAATACAGAATATACCTTCAAGGTTAAGGCGTATGTTGTTATTGGTGACGAGAGAGTCTACACAACCTCTTCAAATGTAGCAACTGCAAAAACAAATAAAGCAACTCCCCCGGCAGAAGCTCCTGCTGAAAAGTCTGCAGAAGAGCCCACAGCAGCTCCTGCAGACACAACTCCCGAAGACAACAGTGATGACAAATCCTCGTCAGGTTTAACAAATATCTTAAAAGATTTTTGTGAGGGTTTCTTAAACTTTTAAATATTTCTCAAAAACCGTCTTTTAAGGCGGTTTTTGTTTTTGCAATGAAGTTAGCCGATAATTTATTTAAAGTTCGTTTAAGGTGCAATTTCAGAAAAATTTCAAAGAGTTAAAATTTGCCAAAGGCAAATTCGCCTGAAAAAAGCCGTTTTTTAATGTTTTGCTAACGTCATTACCGGAATAAAGCTTACAGCGTGCCGGATATTTCCGACACGCTGTAAGCTTTATTTGCATTTTAGTTTTTGCTGATTTTGTAAAGGTCTATGCAGCCTACAGGGCAAACCTCATGGCATTTGCCGCAGCCGATGCACTTGTCATAATCAACCTTTGCGCAGAAGTTTTCGACTGTTACCGCACCTGCTTCGCAAGCCTTTACGCACTTCATACAGCCGATGCAGCCTGCTTTACACTGCTTTCTTGTCTGAGCACCCTTGTCGTGGTTTTTGCAGAGAACTGCAGCCTTCATTGTGTCAAGGGGGAACAGATCAATAAGCTGTCTGGGACAGGTCTTGATACACATTTTACAAGCCTTGCACTTATCGGGGTTGATTCTTGCAACGCCGTCGCAGATGAAAATTGCCTCATAAGGACAAACCTCAACACAGTCACCGAAGCCGATACAGCCGTGAACGCAGTTTTTGGGACCGCCGAAAAGCTGAGTTGCAATTTTACATGAGTGTACACCGCTGTAGTCAAGCTTTTCTTCTACATTCATTCTGTTGCCCTGACACATAACAGCAGCAACCATAGGCATAACTTCGCCTGCTTCAAGGCCCATTACTTCTGCAATCGCCTTAGCGGCATCGTTACCGCCGGGAGTACAAAGGTTACATTCAGTTGTTTCGCCCTTTGAAAGAGCAGCAGCATAGCCGTCACAGCCGGTATATCCGCAAGCACCGCAGTTTGCACCGGGAAGGCATTCGCGAACCTTTTCAGCCTTTTCGTCAACGGGCACAGCAAAAACAATGGAGGCAATTGCAAGACCGAGACCTGCAATAAGGCCGATGGCTGCAACAATGATTACGGGAATTAAAATCTGATTCATCATTTTATCCCCCTTTAACCGAAAATGTTTTCAACAATACCTGTGAAGCCTAAGAAGGACACAGATACGAGAGAAGCGGCAATAAGTGTAATGGGAAGTCCCTGAAGGAATTTCGGAATATCGTTAGACTCCATTCTTTCACGGATACCCGAGAACATTACCATAGCGAGCATAAAGCCGAGACCTGCACCAACAGAGTTGAACATGGACTCTGCAAAGTTGTAACCGCTGTCGATGTTGAGAATAACAACACCGAGAACTGCACAGTTTGTTGTAATAAGGGGAAGATAGATGCCAAGAGCGTTATAAAGAGCAGGCATATACTTCTTGAGGATAATTTCAACAAGCTGAACAAGAGCAGCAATTACGAGAATGAATACGATTGTCTGGAGGTATTCAAGATCAAACTGCACAAGAAGGAACTTGTTGATGGGATAGGTTACCGCTGTAGCGAGAGCCATAACAAAAATTACGGCAGCACTCATACCTGTTGCAGTTGAAAGCTTCTTTGATACGCCCAGGAAGGGACAGATGCCGAGGAACTTTGCAAGAATATAGTTATTCGTAAGAATAGCTGTAAGAAGGATTGAAATAAGTCCTTTTGTCATTTCCATTATTCTGCCACCTCCTCTTTCTTGTTAGCGCTGTTGAGGGCACAGTTATGAGCCATAGGACAAGCTTCACAGCCACGGAGTTCTGCTCTGGGCTTGCCTTTTTTCTCTGCCATTCTGTTAACTGCAGCCATTATAAGGCCGTATGTGAAGAAGCCTCCCGGAGGAAGAATGAAGATAAGCATAGGATTCTCTGAAAGGAAGGGTACGCTCATGCCGTAGAATGTACCAGCACCGAGAATTTCTCTTACAGCACCCATTACGAAAAGTGCCGCAGTAAAGCCTACGCCCATTCCGAGACCGTCAAGTGCTGAAGCAAGAACGGGGTTCTTACTTGCAAAAGCTTCTGCTCTGCCGAGGATAATGCAGTTTACAACGATAAGGGGAAGATAAACGCCAAGCTGTTCGTCAAGCGCAGGAAGGAAAGCCTTAACTGCCATCTGCACAATTGTAACGAAGGAAGCAATAATTACGATATAAGCCGGAATACGCACCTTGTCGGGAATAACCTTACGAAGGGCGGAAATAACGATATTTGAACAGATAAGAACGATTGAAGCGGCAAGGCCCATACCTATTGCACTTTCAACTGAGGTTGTTGTTGCAAGGGTGGGACAAGTACCCAGTACAAGACGCAGAACAGGGTTTTCTGCAATTATACCTTTGCTGAATTCTTTGCCTAAGCTTTTCTTTTCAGCCATTATTCTGCACCTCCTACTACTGTTTCAAATTCACCTATTACTGCATTTACAGCGCTTACTACTGCCTTTGAGGTGATTGTTGCTGCTGTAATTGCCTGAATGTTCTGACCGTCGTTTGAGTTTTTGTCTACGGTAAGTTCACCTGATTTTCCGTTAAAACGGCTCTTGAAGGAATCACCTGTTGCGTTTGCACCAAGGCCGGGTGTTTCGCTGTGTGAGAGAATTTCAATACCGGTAATTACTCCCTCTGTGTCAAGACCTACCATAACGGCAACTGTACCGCCGTAGCCCTTTGCACCTGAGGTAAATACATAACCGATTGTGTTGCCCTCTTTGTCAAGACCTGCACAGTAGGTAATTCCGCTGTCGAGAGTTGTAAGTTCTGAAAAGTCCCCTGCTTCGGGAAGAACCACCATACGGCTTGCATTTTCTTTTTCTACTGCATTAAGAGCAATTTTTTCTGATGTTATCATATTTGTTCCTGCAAGAAGAGTTGTTGCCACAAGGCAGATAAGAAGAAGAGCTATTGCAGGAACGAGAATTGCCTTAGGATTCATCTTTTTCATGCTTTTTTCTCCTCCTTCTTACTCTTTTTCTCTTTCAGTGTGCCGAAAGGCTTTGCAGCACAGAGATTTTCAATATGAGGAACAAGGATGTTCATAAGAATAATTGAGAATGAAACACCTTCGGGAAGGGCACCGAACACTCTGATTACAAAGGTAATAAGTCCGCAGCCGATACCGAAAACAAGCTTACCCTTTTTGTTGATGGGGCAGGTTGTATAGTCAGTTGCCATAAAGAAGGCACCAAGCATAAGACCGCCGCCAAGAAGCTGATAAGCAGTGTACTGAATACTTCCGCCGCTGTAAAGGAACATTGTTGCTGCAACAGTTCCGATGAAAGCAAACGGAATGATGGGAGAGATGACCTTCCTCAGCATAAGATAAAGTCCGCCGCAGATAAGAGCAATTGAACAAACCTCACCCATTGAACCGCCGTGCTTACCTAAAAGCATATCGGTAAGCGTGGGAAGAGCATCAGCCACTACGGAAAGGTCACCGCCCTTCGTTGAAGCAAGGGTTGCCATAGGTGTAGCTGAGGTAACTGCGTCAGCACTCCAGCAGTTCTGGAAAGGTGTTACCCACTTGGCCATAGCTGTGGGGAAGGATACCATAAGGATAATTCTTGCTGTCATTGCAGGGTTTACGAAATTCTGACCGATACCGCCGAACATCTGCTTTACTACTACAATTGCAATTACGCTGCCTACTGCTGCCATCCATAAGGGAAGAGTTGCAGGAAGGTTGAAAGCAAGGATAAGTCCCGTTACAACTGCTGAAAGGTCACCTAAGGTGTTTGACCTTTTCATAACTTTTCTTGAAACCCATTCTGCAGCTACTGCAGAAACTACTGTAACGGCTGTAAGAGCAAGGGCTCTTGTGCCGAAATATACAATGCTCATAACAAGAGCAGGAACAAGTGCAATAATCACGTCAAGCATAATGCCTGTTGTTGTTTCGTTTGAACGTACGTGAGGTGAAGCACTTACGGTAAGTCTTTTACTCATTTCTTTGCACTCTCCTCTCTGAGAACCTGCTTTGCAAGTCTCATATACTGAACAAGAGGTCTGCCTGAAGGACACGCATAAGCGCATGAGCCACATTCCATGCAGACACTGATACCGATATTCTGAAGCTTGTCGGCATCTTTGATTCTCGCGTATCTTTCGATAAGAGTAGGCATAAGACTCATAGGACAAACATCAACGCATCTGCCGCAGTGGATACATTCACGCTCTGTCTTGATAAGGTCCTTTCTGTCGTCAAAGGCAAGAAGGGCATTATTCTGCTTACAGATAGGAGCATTTGTGTCGCAGATTGCAATACCCATCATAGGACCGCCTGAGATAATCTTTCTGGGCTCTGATTTGAAGCCACCGCAGAAATCGATAATATCCTGAATATTTGTACCGATAGGCACACGAAGGTTCTTAGGCTCCTTGATTGCACCGCCGTCAACGGTAATTGAACGGCTTACAAGAGGCTTACCTGTTTCAAGGTACCTTGCAATAAAGGCAATTGAAGCTACGTTCATTACGATACAGCCTACGTCAGCAGGAAGCTTTCCGGGTGGAACCTTTCTGCCTGTTGCGGAAAGCACCATCATTTTTTCAGCACCCTGAGGATACTGTGAACGAAGGGTCATAAGCTTGATTGCGTCGCCGATTTCGTTATCACGGTCTGCAATCTCCTTCATTATTTCAAATACCTTAGGCTTGTTATCTTCAATTGCAATAATTACCTTTTCAATTCCCAGAAGCTGTCTTACCTTTTCAACACCTTTAATCACATTTTCTGAGTTCTCAACACACTCACGGTAGTCAACGGTTATATAAGGCTCACATTCAGCAGCGTTGATAATAAGAGTATCTATCTTTTTATCAGCGGGAACGTTAAGCTTAACGTGGGTGGGGAAACCTGCACCGCCAAGACCTACGAGGCCTGACTCACGCACAGCTGCACAAAGCTCCTGCTTATTGGTTACAACGGGAGGTTTTATATCCTCGCACATTCTCATCTCGCCGTCACTTTCAATTGTAACGCCCTTTGTAATGATACCGTTTGCAAGCTTGATGTCACCTACAGCAGTTACCGTACCTGAAATTGTTGCGTGGATAGGTGCAGAAACGAACTTGTCTGAATCACCGATTTTCTGACCTACGGCTACTGTATCTCCCACTTTTACAAGAGGAGTACAGGGTACACCGATATGCTGCTGCATTGAAATTACAACCTTTGAGGGAATGGGCATTCTCTCAACAGGCATTTCAGCAGTGTTTTTGCTGTGGGATACTCTTACACCGCCTCGACCGCGTCGAACAGCTGAAAGCACCCCTTGGGTCTTTTTGCTCATTAACTCATCTCCTTAATTTTTTACGCTTGTTTTTCATAAGTTATCTTCTCTATTCTGGGCATAAGCACTGTAAGCATAAAGCCTGTTACGCTTCCCGTTATAAGAGAAAATATAAGAAGGTATTTCATATAATTTATAAGTGAATACGTGCCTGAAATTGCCATAGCAGCCATAAGCTGACCCATATTATGCATTACGGCACAAATAATTCCTATGCCAATGAAGGAAAAAAGCTTATCCTTCAGTTTAATTACAAGACAAAGCACCACGGTGCTGAGAATTCCTCCCGAAAGGCTCATAAAAGCGGCCGTTGCTCCTCTTGTAATAAGGGCAAACACACCCTTTATAAGAGTTATACATATTGCTCCGTGAAAGCCCATAGTTGATGCAACAAACATTGTTACAACATTGGAAAGGCCGGGTTTTGCTCCTACGGGGAGAAATGGTATATCAGGTATCAGCATACCTTCGAGAAAGGAAAGCACCAAAGCAAGTGCCGCCATTATTCCGAGAAATGCTGTTTTTTTTGTGTTCATAAATCACCTCAAATAATGCAAAGTGCAAAATGCAAAATGCAAAATGCAAAATTATGGTCGCGATTTTATACTTTGGAAAATTTAAAGATATGTTCTGCAAAGTAAGCTTGTTTTTCAAGGGTAAAAGTCGATTTTAATCGTACTGCCGGTGGCAGCCTCTTCGGCATTATCGCAAATAGATTTTTACAGATAGCTTCCCTTATCGTCAGTTATTTTGCATTTTGCATTTAGCATTTTGCATTTAAAAGTGGTGGTCCCTACGGTAATGCTTGCCGTTTCGTCAGTTATTTTGCATTTTGCATTTAGCATTTTGCATTTAATAAGTGGCTATATGGAAATCCTCGTTCTTTTCGCCCTTTATAACTGCCACAACCCTTTCGGGTACACACGCCATTGTATCGCCCTTGCGTTTAAGCTTTCCTCTTTTTATGCAAAGCTTATCGGGACAGTCGGAATGGGTAAAGGTTACTCCGTCTTTTTCAAAAAGAAGCGTGCAGCTTCCTGCGGCAAATTTCTCTCCATTACAATCGGAAAGATAAACCGTTTTTATAAGCTCACCCTCATAGTAAACCTCTGCAGTGAGCTTTTCGTTTCCGCCTGAAAATGACGGCAGAAAGGAAAGCACAATAATAAGGCAAAGTGAAATTATAAGCACTATATCGCCCTTTAAAAGTGGCGGTTTTCTTTTTTTACTGCTGTTCAAATTCAATTTCACCTACTGTGGTTATATTAAGGTTTTCATCAACGAGAATTGCAGAAGCTCCTGCACCTTCAAGAATTTCAATTGCTTTCTTTTCACCCGCAAGAAGGCAGGCAGTTGAAAGAGCGTCTGACATAACACCGCTTTCAGCCACAACGGTAACGCTTATAAGTCCGCTTTCTGAGGGATAGCCCGTTGTTGCGTCAAGAATATGGTGGTATCTTCTTCCGTCTTTTTCAAAATAACGTTCATAATCTCCCGAGGTTGAAACAAAGCCCTCATCAAGAGAAATAACGCCAAGATATTTTTTATCGTCTCTGGGGTGACTGACGGCAATACGCCAATTGTCTCCCTTTTTGTTGTAATCACCATAAGCTACAATGCTTCCGCCTACGGAAACAACGGCTCCATTTATATCTGTATTGAGAAGATAATTGTATATAAGGTCACAGGCAAAGCCCTTTCCGATTGCACCAAAGTCAACAAGTGTACCCTCATCTACTCTCAGTGTATAACCCTGAGCCTGAACCTTATCGGTACCTACAGTTTTGAGTGCGTTTCTGATTTCCTCTTCAGTGGGAATTCTCTCGTTTTCTTCGCCGATATTCCAGAGTCTGCTGACAGCACCGATTGTAAGGTCGAATTTACCCTCTGTCAGCCTTGAAAGAGCCTGCATATCGTAAATAACTTCGCCCAGATATTTATTCTGTACTTTACCCTCTTTGTTGAGAATGCCTACGGCAGAATCTTCTTTTCGCCACGAAATAGTATTTTCAAGGCCGTTTATTATGTCACCTATGTCTTTAATTGCTGCTGATGGCTTTTCGGAATACACCTTTTCTGTTACAACAGTACCCATGGCAATTATGCTTTTTTCGGTGATATTAAAGCTTTTGCTTCTTTCTGAAATAACAACCACCGAGATAACAAGCAAAAAAGTCAGAAAAACAGCAGCAACCATGCTGATTAGTCTTTTTCTATTCGCCATAAATATCACCTGACAGCAAAATAATAAACACAGATGAACGAATAACAAATACCCGCCCTATTGTATATCAGCTTATTTTATAACATTTTTCAACATTTTTCAAGTGAATTGAAATAATTCTTGCACAAATGGCTGAAATTGGCTATAATACATTATAGAATGCAAAATTCAAAATGCAAAATGCAAAATTATGGTCGCAGATTTATGTGCCCGAAATCTGTCAGATGCAGTCTGCGAAATCAATTCAGTCATAAAAGGTAAAGAGCTATTTTATTCTCTTTATCAGAATTTAAAAAGCGGTATCCTGCCCGTCGGATTTATCCTTCCTGGCGGTACGGATCTAAAAATTCGGCAGCAACTGACACGGATACAATCGGAACGAAGTGACCCGATATTTTGCATTCTGCTCTTTGCATTTTGCATTTAAGAAAAGTGAGGTAACACATTATGGATTTCAATCTTAACATTCCCGTAAAAGTAGTAAGCGGCAAAAATGCCGTTAAAAATAACTCCTACCTTCTTTCATCAATCGGCAAAAGATGTGTAATTGTAACCGGCGGAAAAAGTGCGGTTCTTTCAGGTGCTCTTTCCGATATGAAAGAAGCTCTCAATGAAAACAATATTGATTTTACCGTATACGACAAAATCGGCCCAAATCCCCGTCTTGACCACTGCCACGAGGCAGGCAAACTTGCACGCGAATTCGGTGCAGATTTCATTGTAGGCATCGGCGGAGGCTCACCTCTTGACGCAGCAAAGGCAGTTGCAGTTTACTGTGCCAACCCCGAGTTTTCTCTTATGGATATTTACACAGTTACCGACAGAAAAAAGGCACTTCCTATTGTACTTATCGGCACAACTGCAGGAACAGGCAGTGAAGTTGGCAGAGTAAGCGTACTTACCGACCCTGAAACAGGCAGAAAGAAAAGTATTGCTCCTGACGACTGCTACCCTGCTCTTACCTTTGCAGACAGCACCTACACCTGCTCAATGCCCTATGATATTACAGTTTCAACTGCCCTTGATGCTCTGGCTCACGCTCTTGAGGGCTATATGAGCATAAAGTGCAGCGACATTCCTACTCTTTTCGGCGAAAAGGCAATTGAGCTTATCTGGGAGGGACTTTCCTTCCTCCACAAAGAAAAGAAGAACCCCGATGAAGCTCTTCGTGAAAAGCTCTACTACGGCTCACTTTACGCAGGCATTACCCTGGCTTATTGCGGTACAGCCTTCCCCCACCCTCTGGGCTATATTCTTACTGAAAACTACGGTATCCCTCACGGCAAAGCTTGTACCGTTTTTATGGAGGATTTTATCAGAAGAAGTTCTGAATTCGAAAAAGAAAAAACCGACCGAGCTCTTTCGGTTATGGGTACAGATATAGACAGCTTCATTAAAATTATAAACGAGCTTACAGATGTAAGCGGTATCAGAATGACCGAGGAAGAAATTCAGAAATACTGTGTCCGTTTCGACAAAATCCCCAACAATTTCAAATTCTCTCCCGGTGCATTTACAAAAGAGGATGCAGTAAGAGTTTTAAGAGAGAAATTTCTGTCATAAAATATTTAAGAATTAATCCTGCATAAATATGGAAATTTCAGAGGGAATATGTTATAATTAGCAGTTGGTATTAACAATTTACTGAAAGGAACCGCCCAAAATGAACAAAACCGTAAAGGGACTCAATATAAATTACATCTGTGAGGGAGAAGGCGAGCTTGTTCTGCTGCTTCACGGTTGGGGCTCAAACATCAAGCTTTTTGATGCTATGATTAACGTTCTCAAAACCAAGTACAAGGTTCTGGCTATGGATATGCCCGGCTTTGGCAAAAGCGAAGAGCCGGAGGAACCCTGGTGTGTTGACGATTATGTTGACTTTGTGCTTGAATTTCTCAAGGACTACGAATTTGACAAAATCACTCTTTTAGGCCACTCCTTCGGTGGCAGAGTAATCATCAAGCTTTGCTCAAGGGATTTACCCTTTGAGGTTGAAAAAACAATTCTTGTTGACGCTGCAGGTGTAAAGCCCAAAAAGAGCCTTAAGCAGAAAATCAAGGAAAAAATCTACAAGCTTACAAAGTGGATTTTCTCTCTTGCTATTGTAATGAAGCTTTTCCCCAATGCTTTGGACAACCTCAGAAAGAGAAACGGCTCAGCCGACTACAACGCAGCCTCACCGATTATGCGTCAGACTCTCGTAAAGGTTGTAAACGAGGACCTTTGCCATCTTATGCCTAACGTAAAAGCACCAACTCTTCTTTGCTGGGGTACACTCGACGATGCAACTCCCCTTTCAGACGGTGAAACTATGGAAAAGCTTATGCCTGAAGCAGCTCTCGTAAAGTTTGAGGGTGCAGGTCACTACAGCTTTCTTGAATGTCAGGCTCAATTCCTGAGAGTACTGGCTTCGTTTATGAACATCTGATAATAAAGTGTGGAGTGTGAAGAGTGGAGTGTGAAGTTGTGGGTCTCTTCGCTCCGATTATATCCGTGTCAACTTGGTATTGAAGCTTTATATTCATTCCGCCAAAGCAAAGTGGTACCGTAGGGACGACCATCAATCGTCCGATTGTAATCAGCTGATTACCCTTTATGGCTTAACTTGTTTCGCAGACTGCATCTCACATATTGAAGATATATAAATCTGCGACCTTATCTTAACTCTTAACTCTTAACTCTTAACTCTCAACTCTTAACTCTAAAAAAATTTGAAAGGATAATCTTATGATAACCGAAATTCTTACATCACTTTCCATTGTTGCTTTTGCTGTTGCAACGGCACTTTGCACAGTGGACTCAATGCACTTTTTTCAGCTTAATTCATACAGATTTGACACCCATACAAAATGGATGAGAGAAAACAGCAGAAGATTCCTTCCCCACTGCATTTTTTCTGTGCTTATGCTTATCTGCCTTTTCCTCGAAATTTCAATCAACATCAAAGCGGCAGGTCTTATTGTTCTTTTTGCTCTTTCCTGTATCTGGGAAAAGCCGAAAAAGGCAAAAAAGCCTCTCGTTTATACTCCGAGAGTAAAGAGAATGCTTGTTACAATTATTCTCACTTCTGCAATAGCCCTTCTTGTCACCTGTGCATTTATGCTTAAGGACCACCACGAAAGCGTTGTACTTCTTGTTGCAACTCTCATTTATGCCTTTGCACCCTGCCTTGTGCTCCTTGCTAACCTTATCAATAAGCCTATGGAGCTTTCAATCAACAACGGCTACACAAAAGATGCAAAGAGAATACTTAAAAGCTGTCCCGACCTTAAAATTATCGGTATCACAGGCTCCTACGGTAAAACAAGCGTAAAATATTACCTTACAACTCTTCTCAAGTCAAAGTATAACGTGCTTATGACTCCCGAAAGCTACAACACACCTATGGGCGTTGTAAAGACAATCAGAGGCTCACTTAAGGCTACCCACGAAATTTTCGTATGCGAAATGGGTGCAAAATGGGTAGGCGATATCAAGGAGCTTTGCGATATTGTTCATCCCCACCACGGTGTTATTACTTCAATCGGCCCTCAGCACCTTGAATCCTTCAAGACTCTTGATGCAGTAAAGAATACCAAGTTTGAGCTTTCAGATTCACTTCCCGAAGGCGGTATGCTTTTCCTCAACGCTGACGACCAGAACATCAAAGATCACGGCAGCAACCGTCCGTATATTTCTTATGCAATCGAAAACGATGCCGACTACAAGGCTTACGATATCTCCGTTTCACAAAGAGGTACTTCTTTCTCAGTAAAGGCACCGAGCGGCGAAACTGAGCAGTACACAACAAAGCTTATCGGCAGACACAACGTGCTTAACATTGTAGGCTCAATTGCAATCAGTCACAAAATGGGCATCCCTCTTAAAGACCTTAAGGGTGCTGTAAGAAAGCTTGAGGGTGTACCTCACCGTCTTGAGCTTAAGGAAAACGGTGCCGTTACAATAATCGACGACGCATACAACTCAAACCCCAGCGGTACGAAGGCAGCTCTTGAAGCACTCAGTCTCTTTAACGGCTACAAGATTCTCGTTACTCCCGGTATGGTTGAGCTTGGCTCAAAGCAGGATGAGCTTAACCGTGAATTCGGCAGAAACGCTTCAAAGGTGTGCGACTTCGTGGTGCTTGTAGGCGAAAAACAGGCAGTGCCCATTAAGGCAGGTCTTCTCGACGAAAACTACAGCGAAGAAAAAATCTTCGTTGCTGACAATATTAACGAAGCAATAAACTTTGTTTATGCGCTTTCATCAGAGGGTAAAAAGAAAATTGTTCTTCTTGAAAACGACCTTCCCGACAACTACTAATAAAGGACAGGTGAGCTAAATGAAAATCAAAGTAGGCGTAATGTTCGGCGGAAAGAGTGTTGAACACGAAATTTCAATCATCTCCGCTATTCAGGCAATCGGACATCTGAACAAAGAAAAATACGATGTAATTCCCATTTACATAACCAAGAACAATGAGTTCTATATTGGTGAAAAGGTGGGCGACATCAAATCATACACAGACATCGGCACTCTCCTTAAGGAAAGCCAGAGAGTAATTATGATGAATGAGGGCGGTAAAGTAAAACTTATCCGTTATCCCATGAAGAAGTTCGGCAAAAACGAGCTCACATACCTTGACATAGCTTTCCCCGTTGTTCACGGTACAAACGTTGAAGACGGTACTCTTCAGGGCTATCTTCAGATGATGGATATCCCCTACGTCGGCTGTGATGTGCTTTCCTCAGCTGTAGGTATGGACAAATATGTTATGAAAACCGTGCTTAAGGATAACGGCATTCCCGTTCTTGACTGCAAGTGCTTCACTGCAAAGCAGTATGACGACGACGTTGATGCAGTAATCAATACCGTTGAAGAAGCAATCGGTTATCCCGTAATTGTTAAGCCCGTAAACTTAGGTTCATCAATCGGAATTTCTAAGGCTGAAAACCGTGACGAGCTTTACGATTCACTTGACACAGCCTTCAGATATGCTTCAAAAGTGCTTATTGAAACTGCAGTGCAGAACCTTAAGGAAATCAACTGCTCTGTTCTCGGCGACTATGAAGAGGCTGAAGCTTCAGAATGTGAAGAGCCCGTTTCATCAGACAAGATTCTTACCTTTGCTGAAAAGTACATCGGCGACGGCAGTGCAAAGGGTGCAAAAGGCACTAAGGGCGGTGTGAAAGGCTCAGGCGGCAGCAAGGGTATGGCAACGCTCAAAAGAAAAATCCCTGCTGACATTACAGACGAGCAGAGAACACTTATCAGAGAATATGCGGTTAAGGCGTTCAAATGCCTTGGTTGCAACGGTGTTTCAAGAATCGACTTTATGATGGATACAAAGGCCGGCAACATCTGGCTCAACGAAATCAACACCATTCCCGGCTCACTTTCATTCTATCTCTGGGAGCCTCTCGGTGTGAAATATGGGGAGCTTCTTGACAGAATGATTGCTCTTGCACTCAAGAGAGAGCGTGAAAACAGCAGCATCACCTACACCTTTGATTCAAACGTACTTCAGGGCGTAAACCTTGGCGGCGGCACAAAGGGTGCAAAAGGCACGAAAGCTTGATAAAAAGGTTCCCTATTTAAATGCAAAATGCAAAGTGCAAAATGCAAAATACCGCTTAAAGTTAAATATAATGATGAAAAGTCATCCCGCTAAATCAGTCGGGATGACTTTTTTGAGCAGTGTGTGAGAGATTGGGTGAGACAGAAGCAAGTAAAAAAATTTGAGAACTTCGGTGTTCAACGATGGTGGAAAAAAACAGAATACATTATCGAAGAAATTTTATAATTCTATAACATCAATAACAAAGCGAATGCTGTTGTTATGTCTTTGTTATAGCTACAAAGCCCCTATTTATAAGGGCACTGAAAAACCACAGTTTTTTTGAAAAGCTGTGGTTTTTGTGTATAAATATTCGGATGAAACATAAAATATTTTATTTTTTATATTTTGTAATATAAAAGGTAACGGATATTACACCGTTACCAGATTGCTTA
>JBGVGM010000024.1:0-15995 GCA_045121655.1 Acutalibacteraceae bacterium
AGGATTACAGAAGAATAATGAGCTACAGTATTGCAAAGGATGATTTTACTTCAATTGCTTCGGCGGTAAGAGATTATTTGCTGAATGAAAGCGCATTAAAAGAGGTTTTCGGTGACCGTGTAAATTTCACCATGGAAGGAACTGAACCTGCTTCAGAAACTGAAGAAGCTGCTTTAAATGAAGGCTCTGGCGGAGCAGATCTAAAAAAGGCAGAGGTTCCCTCATACTGCAGCTTTGCACCCTTGAAGCTTACCGCGCCGATTCTTTCTCCTATAGAAAAAGGTAGGTATACCTCTTACTTCGGCTTTCGTACCAATCCCATAACAAAGGAATACGGCTTTCATACAGGACTGGATATTGCAGCACCTGAGGGGACGAGAATAAGAGCCGCCTTGAACGGTACTGTTGACAAAACGGGTGAGGACAGCAGGGCAGGTAAGTACATTTATCTGATACATGAAAACGGTCTTCGTACCTTTTACTGCCATTGCAGTGAGATCCTTGCCGAAGAAGGCGCAGTAATCCGTCAGGGTGAAACTATTGCGCTTGTGGGCTCTACAGGAATGTCAACGGGCCCTCACGTGCATTTTGAAGTAAGAAAGAACAACATAAGATTCGACCCGTACCCACTTCTGGAAAATGAAGCTTAACTTCAAAGGCATAAAGGTAGAATTCGGATTTTCCTTTGTTCTTATTACAACGCTGATGCTCTTGTTTTTCGAGGAAAGAATTGTGCTTTTGTCGGTACTTTCTTCAGTGCTTCACGAATGTGGACATCTTCTTATGATGAAGCTCTGCAGTGAAAAAATCGAAAGAGTTGTTTTCGGTGCATTCGGGGTGAGAATTGAAAAGTACGCCTTTTCAGGGATCTCCTACCTTAAAGAGACGGCAATTGCTCTTGGAGGAATTCTGATAAATCTTATACTTCTCTTGTTGGCTCTTTCGGTTTACTATATAAAGGAAAGCGGTACAGCCCTTATTTTCGGGCTTATAAATCTGCTTATTGCCCTGATGAATTCCATCCCCATAGGAAGTCTAGATATGGGAAAGGCGGTTAAGTTTCTCCTTTTGTTAAGAACAGACGAAGAAAAGGCAGAGAAAATAAGCGAAATAATCTCTCTTTTGTTTTTAATTGTTTTTTCGATGTTCACAGTTTTTTACTGTGTGCTTATAAAGTTCAACTTCAGCTTAATTGCTGTATGTATATATTTACTAACAGAAACGGAGTTAAAAATACATGGTCAGTAAAGAAATAGGGAGAATACTCCCACTTGTACAAAAGCCGGGCAGATATACCGGCGGTGAGCTTAATAGCGTTATGAAGGATAAAACCAAGGTGGATTTACGTTACGCCTTCTGCTTTCCCGACAGCTATGAAATCGGTATGTCCCACCTTGGTATAAAGATTCTCTATTCTGCTGCAAATGCCCGTGATGATGTATGGTGCGAAAGAGTTTTTGCACCCTGGCACGATATGGAAAAGGAAATGAGAGATAGAAATATTCCTCTATTTGCTCTTGAAAGCGGCGATCCTCTTTCTGAGTTTGACCTTATCGGCTTTACTCTGCAGTATGAGCTTTCCTACACAAATGTGCTTAATATGCTTGACCTTGCAGGACTTCCCGTGAGAGCTAAGGACAGAGAGAGCCTTGTCCCCATTGTCGTTGGCGGTGGCCCTTGTGCCTGCAATCCTGAGCCTATGGCTGACTTCTTCGACCTTTTTATGCTGGGTGACGGTGAAGAGGTATCAGACGAGCTTTATGACCTTCTTATAAAGGCAAAAAAAGAAGAATGGACAAAAAAGACTTTTCTTCTTGAGGCTGCTAAAATAAAGGGTGTTTATGTGCCCTCACTTTATGATATTGAATATAACGAAGACGGCACGATAAAGGCAATTGTAAATAAAGAAACTGCTCCCCAAAAGGTAACAAAAAGGGTAGTGAGGGATCTTGACACGGTGCATTATCCCGATAAATTCATTGTTCCCTTTATTGAGGTTGTCCACGACAGAGTTGTTGAGGAAATTTTCCGAGGCTGCATAAGAGGCTGCCGTTTCTGTCAGGCGGGTTTTATTTACAGACCAATAAGAGAAAAGTCTCCCGACACAATCAACGCTCAGTGTCAGCTTCTTTGCCGTAACACCGGCTATGACGAAATTTCCCTCTCTTCTCTTTCGACAAGTGACTACACTCAGCTTGAAGAGCTTATGGAAAAGCTTCTTCCCTGGACAATTGAAAACAAAATAAACCTTGCTCTGCCGTCGCTGCGTGTGGATAACTTCTCAGAAAAGCTGAGAGAATATCTTAGTAAGGTAAGAAAAAGCGGTCTTACCTTTGCCCCTGAGGCAGGCACACAGCGACTTCGTGACGCAATAAACAAAAACGTAACCGAGGAAGAAATGCTTTCAACAGCTATGAAAGCTTTTCAGGGTGGCTGGACATCGGTTAAGCTTTACTTTATGCTTGGTCTTCCTACGGAAACCTATGAGGATGTCGCCGGAATTGCCGAGCTTGCACAGAAGGTAGTAAACGAATTCTACCGTAATCCGGACAAGCCCAAGGGCAAGGGTGTTCAGGTAAGCATAAGCGTTGCTTCCTTTGTACCTAAGCCCTTTACACCCTTCCAGTGGGAGGCTCAGGACACCATTGACGAGCTTATAGCTAAGCAGAACCATCTTCTCTCCTCAGTAAAGACAAAGAAAATCAGCGTAAGCTACCACAAGGTAAATATCAGCTTTCTTGAGGGTGTTATGGCTCGTGGTGACAGAAGGCTCTGCGATGTAATTGAAACTGCGTGGAGAAGTGGCTGCAAGTTCGATTCATGGGATGATAACTTCCTTTTCGATGTTTGGCTTGAAAGCTTTGAAAAGTGCGGCATTGACCCTAAATTCTATAACTCAAGAAAGCGTGAATATACCGAAATTCTTCCTTGGGACCACCTTGATTACGGTATCAGAAAGGAATTTCTTATAAAAGAAAGCAAAAAGGCTTATGAAAGCGAAACAACGCCCCATTGCAGAATTCAGTGTGCGGGATGCGGAAGTAATACCATTAACGGAGGTGAGTGTCATGCGATGTGTAAGAATTTGGTTTAAGAAACTGGGCATGAGCCGTTATGTATCCCACCTTGATTTAATGAGGGCAATGACACGCACCGTAAGACGTGCAAAGCTTCCCTTATGGTATACTGAGGGCTTTAACCCACACCCTTATATGACCTTTGCTCTGCCTCTTTCTTTAGGCATGGAAAGCCTTTGCGAAAGTATGGACGTGCGTATAGAAGGGGACATCACCAACGAGGGCATATACGAGCTTCTTAAGGGGGCAATGCCACCGGGTATTGAGCTTACCGGTGTAACAGACCCCGTACATGATCCGAAGGAGATTACCTTTGGTGAATTCGATATTCTTTTTGATACGGACAAAAATGCGGAAAAGCTTGCAGAGCTTATTAAGAATATGCTTGCTCAGGATAGCCTTATTGTTCAGAAGTTGGGCAAAAAGGGAAGACATAAGGTGCTTAAGGACATTGATCTTATTGAGTTCATCAAGGATTACAAAATTGGCATTTTAGGGGAGAGAGTGAAGCTTTCCGTAACTCTTCCTGCAGGCTCAACAACCAACATAAACCCTTCACTTTTAGCTGATGAAATCAGTAAAAACTGGGAAAATGTACCGTATACATTAATAAGAAAGCAGTTGCTTTTGGAAAATATGGAAATTTTCCGATAAAATCTTAAAAAACACTTGATTTTTCTCACTTCATATGTTAAAATACTGAAGCATTTGTGTGAGCCGTGTTATGCGGCAGCGTCAATGCCGGCTGAATTCAGTCAGTATAATAGCAAGCGGTCCTCTGCCGAAGAAGTTTACGGCACGAACGTGGCAGAATTTAGGAGGATAAAAACCAATGGACGCACTCAGACTCATCTCAGACTCAAGCCTCAAGGCAGAAGTACCTGAAATTAACGTAGGTAGCACAGTTCGTGTACACGTTAAGATTCGCGAAGGCGAAAGAGAAAGAATTCAGGTATTCGAAGGTACAATCATTGCAGTTAAGGGCAGCGGTGTATCATCAACATTCACAGTACGTCGTGTATCATACGGCGTAGGTGTTGAAAGAGTATTCCCCGTACACTCACCCAATGTTGCTAAGGTTGAAGTTATCAGAAACGGTAAGGTTCGCAGAAGCAAACTTTACTACCTTCGTGACAGAGTTGGTAAGTCAGCTAAGGTTAAGGAAAAGCTCGGCTGATAAGTCTCGCAGATGGAAGGAAGGGTTTATCCCTTCCTATTCTTTTTAGGTAAAATTATGGTAAATCACTTATCATAAACTCTGAGGTGATTTCCGTGATTAAAGATATAACCAAAAAAGATAAAAAAGATTGCACTCTCAAAGAAAAATTTATCATTTCTATTTATGAAAATATATCTATGATTGCCGTTGGTGCGGTGGCTGTTATGCTCATTTTCACCTTTGGCTTCAGAGTGTCGGGTATAGAGGGTACATCAATGCTTCCTACCTTGGAAGACGGTGACAGAGTTGTACTTACTGCTTTTGACGGTAATCCAAAAAGAGGTCAGGTGATTATCTCTGTTCAGCCCAACGCGTTTGATAAACCCGTTGTAAAAAGAATTATTGCTACCGAAAATCAAACAGTGGATATAGATTTTACTTCAGGTAAGGTTTATGTTGACGGAGATCTTCTCGACGAGCCTTATATAAATAATCTTACAATTAACGGCGATGATGTTACTTTTCCCGTTACTGTACCCGAAGGTCATGTTTTTGTAATGGGTGATAACCGTCAGGGTTCAACGGACAGCAGAAGCACTAAAATAGGTTTTATAAATGAGAACTACATTTTAGGCGTTGTAAAATACAGAGTGGTCAATATCGACGATGAAACGGGCGAAATAAGCCGCATTGATTTTGAAAATATGAAAGTTAATTAATTTTGGAAAGGTCGTATTTCCGATGATTAAAGACATTACTAAAAAAGATAAGTCACAGCTGACTTTCAGAGAAAAGGCAATCATTAACCTTTTCGATATGGCTTCGGTGCTCACCGTTGCTCTTGTTACTATTATGCTAATTTTTACCTTTGTTTTCCGTATTGTGGGTGTTGTGGGTTCATCAATGGTTCCTACCCTTCACGACGGTGACTGGCTTATGGTTTCTGCCTATGACAGTAAGCCTCAGTATGGACAGGTGGTAATTGTAACTCAGCCCAACTGGTTCAATGAGCCTATTGTAAAAAGAATTATTGCTACTGAAAATCAGACTGTTGATATTGATTTCGCAAAGGGCGAGGTTTACGTTGATGGCGTTCTTCTCGATGAGCCATATATCAATAACCCCACTGTAAACAGTGAAGGTGTAAGCTTCCCTGTGACTGTACCTGAAGGTCACGTGTTTGTAATGGGTGACAACCGTCAGGGCTCAACAGACAGCCGCAGTGATAAAATCGGCTTCATTGACGAAAACTATATTCTCGGCGTTGTCAAATACCGTATGTTCGCAGGTGACGAATACGGAAGAGCAAAATTCAATCCGCTTTCAGAGTGGAAGGTAGTATAAAGTTATAACCGCTTTGCAGGCATTGTAAGGCGGTTTTCTGATAGGAGAAATTACTATGAGTGATAATCAGAAACAAACTGTGCAGTGGTTTCCGGGACATATGGCGAAAACAAGAAGGCTCATAAAAGAAAGCCTTCCCATGGTGGATGCCGTAACGGAGCTTCTTGACGCACGCATACCTTATTCAAGCCGTAACCCTGAGCTTGATGAGCTTACCCAGAAAAAGCCCAGAATTGTGCTTCTCAACAAGTGCGACATGGCTGATGACAACATCACAAGACAGTGGGTTGAGTATTTTAAAAGCAAGGGACAGTACGCGCTTCCCGTCGACTGCCGTACGGGTAAAGGTCTTAACAGATACGGTGAGCTTGTTCGTGAGGTGCTCAAAGACACTATTCAGAAAAACGAGGACAGAGGTATGCCCGGCAAGGCTCTGAGAATGATGGTTGTGGGTATTCCCAACACAGGCAAATCCTCATTTATCAACCGTATGGCAGGCAAAAACAGAGCAAAGGTTGCCGACAAGCCCGGTGTAACAAGGCAGAATCAGTGGTTTGCAATAGGCTCAGGTATTGAGCTTCTTGACACTCCCGGTGTTCTGTGGCCCAAGTTTGACGACCCCAAGGTAGGGGACAGACTTGCTTTTATCGGTTCGGTTAAGAATGAAGTTCTTGACAGCGAAACCATGGCAGTTCGTCTTATTGAGGTGCTTGTTGACGGCTATGAGGACAAGCTGACGGGCAGATATAAGCTGAAGAATATTCCTGACATACATTCCGTAATGGCGTGGGAAATCCTTGAAGAAATCGGCAGAGAACGAGGTATGCTCATTAAAGGCGGTGAGGTCAACACCGAAAGAGCCTCAGTTATGCTTCTTGAAGAATACAGAAGCGGTAAAATGGGCAAGATTTCGTTTGAGAGGCCGGAAAGATAAATGTATCCTTATGTTAGATTTGACTGACAATTCTGACAGAGGAGTCTTAATGGGAAACATAAAACCGTTGTATCGGCAAAAGCCTTTACAACGGCTTTTCTTTATTATTCTGCACCGAATTTAGCTTTCAACTGTTCAAGCACTCTCTTCTCAATCCTCGACACATAAGAGCGGGAAATGCCCATTTCGGCGGCAATTTCCCGTTGTGTCAGCTCCTTTTGATTATACAGACCGTAGCGTTTGATAATAATCTCTCTGTCACGGTCATCCGTAATTTCTTCCACAAATTTATAAAGTGCATGAGTTTTATTCTTCAGGTCAATATCGTCGCTTATAGTGTCGTCGCAGCAAATGGTGTCGATTATGGTAAGAGGATTGCCTTCGCTGTCGGTATCAATGGGCTCGTTAACGGAAATATTATTGGCATCTTTTTTCTTGCATCGGAAGTACATGAGGATTTCATTTTCCACACATCGTGCCGCATAGGTCGCAAGCCTCACACCCTTATCGCAATCAAAGCTGTCAATTGCCTTAATCAGTCCGATTGTGCCTATAGAAACAAGGTCTTCCTGCTCGTCATAGTTGGCGTAATATTTTTTGATAATATGCGACACAAGGCGCAGATTGTGCTCAATAAGGGTGCTTCTTGCGTTTGTGTCGCCGTTTTTCATTTTTTTGAGCAGGTCTTTTTCTTTTGCTGCTGAAAGGGGCTTAGGAAACGCATTCAGATTTTTAAGGTGCAGGGCGAAGAAGGTCAGATTCTGGATGATGAATTGTATAAGTTGGAACATGGTATAACACTCCTTTTATGGGGTGTTTTATTTATATTAACTGACAATAATTTTTTTGCTTGTACAATTATATTTTTAACTTTTAGATTATTAATGCCGATAAAAAGTTATACAATTAATAAAAAAATCGAGGTAAAAATTATGATTTACGGTTACGCAGGAGTTTCTTCGTACGAGCAGAACGAGGAACGTCAGATTATAGCTTTGAAAAAGGCGGGTGTCACAGATAAAAAGATGTACATTGACAAAATGTCAGGTAAAAATTTCAACCGACCGCAGTATAAAAAACTTATAAGAAAACTAAAAAAAGGTGATTTGCTGTTTGTGCTGAGCATAGACAGATTAGGTAGAAACTACGAGGAAATTCAGGAGCAGTGGAGGTTTCTTACGAAAGATAAAGGTGTTGATATTTGTGTTATAGATATGCCGCTTCTCGATACGCGCAGAGACAAGGATTTGATTGGTACCTTTATTGCAGACATTGTGCTACAGCTTCTTTCCTTTGTGGCGCAGAATGAAAGGGAAAACATAAAAATAAGACAGCGCCAGGGAATTGACACTGCCAGAGCAAGAGGGGTTAAATTCGGAAGACCTGAAAAGAAATTACCTGACAATTTCATAAGTCTGGTTGATTCGTGGAGGAAAAATGAAATCGAATTAAGTACAGTTCTTAAAATATGCGGTATTTCGCAGTCGACCTTTTTCAGACGTTTAAGAGAAATATAAAACAAAAGTGTCATTATGTGTACATTTTGATAGTCAATACATACTGAATTTTTATACTTTTTAATACATTTTTTTGAGGTTGATTTTTTCACAAGTGCAGTATATTGACCATATATATTCTTTGTGCTATAATGTCGGAAAAAGGTGGGATTAATATGAATATGTCGAAAAAAACAGTGAGTATTTTGCTTTCCATAATGATGCTTATTTTAATATTTCCGTCGGGGGCTTTCGCTGAAGAAGTATGCACGCATAGCAAAGGTTTTTATAACATAAAGGCTGTTGAGCCTACATGCACGACACCCGGTAATATTGCGTACAAAGAATGTAAGTGGTTTTGCGGATATTATACTGATACCAAAGGTAACCCTATAGCTTTCGAAGAAACAGTTATACCTGCTACAGGTAAGCATACATTCGGAGACGACGGAAAATGTATTTATTGCGGTGGCGGCTGTTCTCACGAAGGTGGTAAAGCAACTTGCACTGAAAAAGCTGTTTGCACCAAATGTTCAGAATCTTACGGTGAGCTTGATGCGGATAATCACGCTTCAGTTGAAACATATATTGAAATCGCAATAGCTTCTACATGCACAGTCAAGGGTTATAGTGGAGATGTTTATTACAGTTGTTGCGATGTGCTTAAGGAAAAGGGCAGCGAGCTTCCTTTGGCAGAGCACAATTACAGTGAAGCTTTTACATAGCTTGATTCAATGACACACGGCAGAAAATGTACAGATTGCAGTGCATTAATTGCAACGGAAGAACACAAGTGGATTATTACCAATGATTCTTATGACTCAACCTGCTGTGAAAACGGCTATAAAAAATATGAGTGTACCCTTTGTCCTGCTGTTAAGCAAGAGGTTGTACCATCAAAAGGACACAGCGAAGCGCAGAGAAGGGAAAATGAAGTTTTGCCTACTTGTTCTCTTAACGGTTCCTATGATGTTGTAACATACTGTACTGTTTGTAATGAAATATTGAAACGTGAAACTGAAACTCTTCCTGAAACAAACGAACACGTCTATGATATTGAGGTTGAAAACTCAAGAATTGAACCAACCTGCACTGAAAACGGCTCAGTTTCAATGATGTGCGTATGCGGAAAAACCGAGATCGTATCTATTGATTCCAAAGGGCATTCACTTAGTTTTATTGAAGAGGTAAAGGCCACTTGTACCAGTGAGGGTAATATTGAGTATTATATTTGCCTTGCTTGTAATAAGAAGTTCAGTGATAAAGACGGCAAAATCGAAATATCTGACGTTGTAACAGAAAAGCTCAGCCACATATTTGATAATTATATCTATGACGGAAACGCTACCTGTCTTGCTGATGGTACGGAAACAGCCGTTTGCAGCAGTTGCCATACTGAAAGTGATACGAGAATAAAAGTCGGAACTAAGCTTGAACATAGCTTTACAAGGTATATTTCTGACAATAATGCGACTTGTATCAACGACGGAACTGTAACTGCAATCTGTGATAATTGTAAAACAGCAAGTGATACTAAGATTGAAGTCGGATCCAAGGATTACGCACCACATCAGCCTGATGAAAAAGGACGCAAATGCTTGCTTTGCAGTAAAACTCTTTCAGAAGAGCACAACTGGTCTGATGCGAGAGTGGTTATTAAAGAAGTAGGTTGTTTCGAGGATGGCGCAGAAGCTATTGTCTGCCTTGATTGCGGCGAAATCAAACCGGGTACAAAGGTTGCAATTGTTGCAACCGGGCACAACTACACAGAGGATTGGAAAGAGATTCTTGCACCGACCTGTGATCAGGCAGGGGTGAGAATCAGAATATGTAAAAGATGTTATGATGTGCTTTCTGAAACTCTTTCAAAAACGGAGCACAAGGATAAGAATTCAGACGGAAAATGTGATGAATGCGGTTATGTGAAGCCGTCAACTGATAGCGGTGAAAAGCCGACTACACCAATCACTCCCGACAACTCAGATAATTCCGATTCTTCATCAAAATGTACCTGCTCATGCCACTCAAGCGGATTTTCAAAAATTATGTTTGATTTCCTCAACTTCTTCTACAAACTGTTCGGAATTAACAGAGTGTGCGAATGCGGAGCATCACATTAAAGAAATTAAGGTTACATCAGGCTTTAAGGTGCTTTATGTAACCTTTTTCATTGACTAAAATCAGCCAAAGTGTTATATTGTTAGTAAGGTGGTGGTAGGTTTGATAGGTAAAGATGTAGAGCTGATTGAATATTCACGCAAGGTGGATTTTATTAACTGCATAACTCACACCCTTGGAGCAGTTGCGGCAGTACCCTTAGGTATTTTACTGATTATTAAAGCTGAGGGATTCAGAGAGATTTTCTCTGCTGTTATTTATTCTGCAGCTCTGTTTGCAGTGTATTGCTTTTCTGCAGTATACCACGGACTGAGACCATCAGAAGCAAAGAGAAAAGCTAGACTTCTCGACCATTCCGCCGTACCTCTTCTTATTGCGGGTACAGCGACACCATGCGCACTAATATCACTTTACAGAGTGAGTATAAGCCACAGCGTCTTTGTATTTATTCTTGCATGGAGCTGTACTTTATTTGGTTTGTTTTCAAAAATATTTTTCTTCGAAAAGCTTAAAAGCGTAACGATGGCAGTGTATATGGTTTCAGGTGCACTGATGCTTCTTGTGACCGTACCTTTACTGGGCGAAATCAATACTGACGGATTTTCAAAGCTTGTAATCGGCTGCGTGTATTATGTGATAGGAGCGGTATTTTGCGGTCTTGGCAGGAAGAACGAAATATTCCACCCTATATTTCATGCCTTCGTTCTTATGGGTAGCTTTTTCCATTACTACGTTATATATAATTTTGTGCTTTGACTATGATTTTAGATTGATTTATATGAATAAAGATGTTAAAATGTTAATGAGCCATAAATTGAAAAGGAGATTAAATATGATTACAGGAAAAAACATTGTACTTACCGGCTGTAACAGCGGTATCGGGCTTGAGGTGCTGAAGCTTCTTATCAAGGGAAATAATAGTATTATTTGTGTTGATAAGGATGTTGATGTTCTTTCAGCTTACGCAAGTGATAAGGTTTTTATTATGCAGAAGGATGTTTCATCAAAAGAAGCGGTAGATGAAATATATGAGGTTGCAAAGGAAAAGTTTGATTTTATCGATATTTTCTATGCGAACGCGGGTTACCCATACTACGAAGAAATGAACTATGTTGACTGGAACAGAGTTCAGAGAATGTTCGAAACCAACGTTTTTTCACCGATTTATTCCTATCAGAAGTATGTAGACTACCTTGACGGCAGAAAGGGCATTTTTGCAATTACAATTTCCGCAATAGGTCAGATGGCTATGCCCGGTTTTACAATCTACAGTGCTTCAAAATTCGCAATGGAAGGCTTCCAACAGGGTATCAGATTTGAAAAACCCGATAATGTACAGCTTACTTGCCTTTATCCCGTTGCTACAAATACAAACTTCTTCAAGGCAGCAAACGAAATTGAGTTCAAAAAACCTTTCCCTGTTCAGCAGCCTGATGTTGTTGCAAGAAAAATGGTTGCAGGTATTGAAAGCGGTAAGGACACCGTAAGCCCGTGTATACTCTTTGGTATCTCAAAGCAGCTTATGAAGTTTGTGCCACCCATAAAAACAGCTTATCTTGCACTTGAAAAGAGAAAGTTCAAGGAATTCAAGGCTAAAGTTAAAGAGGTTAAGGAGTTTGTTGCACGATGAAGTATAAAATTCTTTCAAGTCCCATGAAAATCGGTTCCTGTGAAATAAGAAACCGTGTAGTAATGCCGCCTATGCTTATGGGATTCGGTTCATTTGACGGCAAGCCAACAGAAAAAATGATGGATTATTACGAAGAACGTGCCAAAGGCGGTGCGGGTATTGTAATGACCGAAATCACGCGAATTAACGATAATACGGGTTCAGCAGCCTTTGCTCAGCTTGCTGTAAGCCACGACTATCATATTGAGCCACTCAGAGAGTTGGCAAAGAGAGTTCAGAAGCACGGAGCAAAATTCTTCGTTCAGCTGCATCACCCGGGTCGACAGAATGTGGGTCTTCTTGTAGGTACAATTCCTCTCAGCATCAAGCTTGAAGAGGTTACAAAGGGCTTATACGGTAAGCTTCTTTATAAAATGGCGCCTGCAGCAATTCCTGTTCTTCTTAATAATAACATTGTTCCCTCATCGGTTGCACCTTCAAAGTGTGAACCTGCTTATTTCGCAGGAGGCAGAGTAAGAGAGCTCAGCCGTGACGAAATCAAAGAGCTTGAAAAACAGTTTGTTGACGGCGCTGAGCGCTGTAAGCTTGCAGGCTGTGATGGTGTTGAGCTTCACTCAGCCCATGGCTATCTGCTTCAGCAGTTCCTCAGTCCCAAAACTAACTTCAGAAACGACGAATACGGTGGTTCACTCCAGAACAGAACACGCTTTATTGTAAATATTCTCAAGGGCATTAAGGCTCGTTGCGGTGATGATTTCCCTGTAATTGTACGTCTTTCCGTTGATGAATGCTACGACAAAATAGGCAAAGCAGGGGAGGGCTACACTCTTAAAGACGGTGTTGAAATTGCAAAGATTCTCGAAAAGAACGGCGCAGATGCAATTGACGTTTCCTCCGCAGGCTACGATACCTTCAACTACTGGCTTGAGCCCGTATCATTTGAACCCGGTTGGAGAAAGTATATGGCAAAAGCTGTAAAGGACGCCGTTTCAATTCCCGTTCTTGCTGCTAACCTTATACGCTCACCCGAACAGGCTGAAAAACAGCTTAAAGAGGGCGTTCAGGACTTTGTTTCCCTCGGCAGACCGCATATTGCTGACCCTCACTGGGCAGAAAAAGCAATCAGCGGTAAGGGCACAATCAAGCGCTGTATCTGCTGCCTTAACTGTATTGAGTCAATGTATGCTAACGCATATATCGGTACACACAGTGAATGCTCGGTTAACCCCTTTGTCGGTAAAGAGGGCGTAGAGCTTGTTAAAAACGGCGACGGCAGAAAGGTTGCAGTTATCGGTGCAGGCCCTGCAGGTCTTGTATGCTCAGAAATTCTCGCAGACAGAGGCTTTGATGTAACACTTATTGAAAAGGAAAGCAAGGCAGGCGGACAGATTAACCTTGCTGCAGCACCACCGAAGAAGGACAAAACTGCCTGGTTTATTGAGGACGCAGTTTCTGCCTGCGAGGAAAAGGGAGTTAAGATTCTCCTTAACACTCCTGCAACATTAGATCTTATCAAAGAGATTGATCCTTATGCAGTAATTGTTGCAACGGGAAGTAAACCAATCAAGCCTAAATTCGGTATTAACCAGCATAACGAACCTTACACATTTGAGGATATTCTTACAGGTAGGGTAGTGCTTAAAGATAAAAACGTTGCAGTTATCGGCTCAGGTATGACCGGACTTGAAACAGCTCATTATCTTACTGAAAACGGCTGCAAGGTTACCGTTATTGAAATGGCTGATGAAATTGCACCGGGTATATGGATGCAGCATAAAGATGACGTTATGCCCCATCTGCTTGATGCAGGAACAGAGTTCCTTACAGGCGAAAAGCTTCGTCTTATCGGTGACAGCTACATAATTACCGAAAATGTAAAATCAGGCGAAAAGAAACAGCGAAGCTTTGACAGTGTTGTTCTTTCACTCGGTTCAAGACCCGAGAACTCCTTTGCTGACGAGCTGAGAGTCGCAGGCTATAATCCTGTACTTATCGGTGACAGCAAAAAGGTCGGAAGAATTGCTGACGCAACAAAGGCTGCTTATGAGGCAGCAGTTAATCTTAAATAACATAATATTTTTGTTCGTTTTAAGGGAAACATCATAAATTTATAAATTAACAGTTGTAAAAGGAGAATATTTTATGTTCCAAATCAACAATTTCACAAATAATGACGATGTTACAATTATTGCTGAAAAAGGACCCTTTCAAGTTATCCAATATAAAAGAGATTTAAGTGTATCTCCCTCAACAGCAGTAACTGCATACTTTTGCGATAAGATGAACATAAGAAAAAGACAGGTTATTTGCAATCTTTCAAAATCAAATGGTATTATCTGTCAGGCAGGAGCTATGCAGTGGAGCGTTGGTGATGTGAAGGCAACTACAGGGGTTAAAGGTGCTACAGATTTTCTTGGAAAATTTGTCAAAGGAAAAGTTACCGGTGAAAGCACAATAAAGCCCGAATATGTGGGTAGCGGAACTCTTGTGCTTGAACCTACATACAGACATCTCGTTCTGCTCGATACCGGTAATTGGAATGGAAAAGTTGTTCTTGATGATGGTCTTTTTCTTGCTTGCGATGCTTCAATTAAGCAAAAGGTAGTTGCTCGCTCAAATATTTCATCTGCAGTACTTGGTGGTGAAGGGTTATTTAATCTTGCTCTTGAAGGTGTAGGTATTGCTGTGCTTGAATGTCGTTGTCCGCAAGAAGAGCTTATTGAAGTTACTCTTGAAAACGATGTACTTAAAGTTGACGGAAGTTTTGCGATTGCCTGGAGTGACTCATTATCATTTACTGTTGAACGTTCAAATAAAACTCTCATTGGTTCGGCTGCATCTGGAGAAGGTTTTGTTAATGTATACAGAGGTACAGGAAAGGTCCTTCTTGCACCTGTCGACAGTACAATCGGCGGTTTTCCGTTTGCTTCTTCATCTCCGTCTGCTCCGGCTTCTGCCGGTACGAAATCAGCTAGTTTACTAGGATCATTTCTTGGTGGAGTTGCAGATGTACTTGATTAATTATAATATTTGGTGAAATCACAGTGATTATTAAAAAAGAGGCAACCGGTGTTGCCTCTTTTTTTGTTCCATTATTTGCTTGTAATAGTCTTAATCTCCGCGTACAATTCTGTAGCTCTGCCTGAAATCCTGCTTGCCCCAGCCACGTCTGACACCTTCATCAAGAACGTTCTTTACAACTTCCATACCGGGCATACTGAAGTTTTCTTTCTTAGCAATATTGTAGCAGATGTTTACATCCTTATCCATATTTTCCATTGAGAAAGCCGTAGTCCAATCCTCGTTTTTAAGGTTTTCCTTCTGAACGGCCATATAAGCACACTGAGCGCCGCCTGCAGCAACGGCAGCTGCAAAGTTGTCGATTGAAATGCCTAACTTCTGAGCGAGAAGAAGAGTTTCGTTTACACCGTTCGAAATCTGAGCAACAAGAGTGTTGTGGCAGATTTTGGCGGCAAGCCCTTTTCCGTTTTCACCCATGTAAATGATTGTACAGCCCATGTATTCAAGAATGTACTTAATTCTTTCAAAAAGTGCCTTATCACAGCCTGCAAGAACACCAAGAGTTCCTTTTATAGCGTCAGCCTTACTGCGCACAACGGGGCAATCTGCAAATTCAGCGCCTGTTGCTTTGACTTCATTTGCAACCTCAATTGAAACGGAAGGCTCAATTGTGCTCATATCAATGCAGATTTTGCCTTCTTTGAGATAGGGGAGAAGCTTGGTATAGGTTTCCTTAACGTGTCTTCCTGTGGGAATCATAGTGATGATAACGTCAGCTTTTTCAGCAACCTCTTCGTTGGTTGCACAGCCAACACAGCCCATTGATACGAGCTTGTTAATCTGACTTTGCTTGTGGTCATTGCAGTAAACAGTATCGTTATGCTTTTTAACAATATTCTCGCACATGGATTCGCCCATAATGCCAAGACCTATAAAACCAATTTTCATTTTATTACACTCCTAAGATGAATTTACTCAATTATATTATCAGTAAAAAAACTTGTCAAGTTAAAGTTTTTTAAGGGGAAAATCTATTTACAGACGAAAAGGAAAGTGATACAATGTTGAAAGAAAAATTCTGGGAGGTGTCGGTATGGCAGAAGCAAAGGGCCGTTCTGTTGATTTCACATCAGGCTCAATCGGAAAAAAGATGATAAAATTTGCTCTTCCGCTGATGTTTTCGAGTATACTTCAGCTCCTTTTCAATGCTGCCGAT
>JBGVGM010000025.1:0-7190 GCA_045121655.1 Acutalibacteraceae bacterium
CTACTCCCATGCTTCGAAGCTCAGGAACCAACAAAAATTCCTGATTAAATATCTGCTCTGATAAATTGTATTATATCACACTTCACTTGTGATATCAATAAAAATCTGATATTTTAAATTTCCAAGTGTACATTATAATGAATCACAATATTGTGTATATTAATGAAGCCGATTATCAATCAAGACAGTCGGCTGTTTTAATATATTCACTTACAATATGTCTGAATTCCTTTTCTCTTATGTTCACTTACCACATGCAACCTATCAATAATCTTTGCTTTATCTTTGTCAACAGCATTTCCTGCGATACAAGCATCCAGTTCCTCGTAAGTTACTCCCATTTCGCTTTCGTCAGTCTGACCGTCAAACAAGGCCGCTGACGGAGCTCTTTTTATTATAAATTCAGGAGCATGGAGATAACGTAGAAATTCATATATTTCGGTTACGGTCAAATCTGCAATAGGATTGAAGTCATGTGCTCCGTCACCCCACTTGGTAAAATAACCGACATAAGCCTCACTACGGTTTCCTGTTCCTGCAACAAGTCGGTTTTCACTTGCAGCGATAGCATATAATGTAAGCATGCGAATACGAGGTGCCATATTGCTTAGAGCTGAATTATTCAATTCCGTTATGCCTGCAAGTGCATTAATCTCTGCTTCTTTTACAGGAGTCAGATCCACGGTTCTTGTCTCAATGCTGTATTGCTGTGCAACCTCTTTTGCATCCACCGCATCTTCATCATAATTTCGTTTTGTGCTACAAGGCATAATAATTCCAACAGTGTTTTCGCAAGCAGCTTTGCAAAGAATCCCAACCAATGCAGAATCCTTACCTCCGCTATTTCCGTACACAATACCTTTTGCACCACTATCAGCTAATACAGACTTTATGAACTCGACTCTATTTTCAAATTCTGCTTTATAATCTCGCATTCATATCACTTCTTTCCAAGCAAACTTACCAAACGATTTGCAGCTTCTACCGTATCTTCCGGACTTCCGAAAGTGGAAAATCTGAAATATCCCTCGCCGCAAGCGCCAAATCCTTCTCCTGGAGTTCCGACAACCTGAATCTCATTTAAGAGATAATCGAAAAACTCCCAGCTTCCCATACCATCCGGACATTTCATCCAGATATAAGGAGCATTTTTACCACCGCAGTACCATATTCCAAGTTTGTCAAGTGCCTTCATCAGCACCTTTGCATTATTCTTATAAACCTTTATATTATCGTGAATTTGTTTCTGCCCTTCGGGTGTAAATACTGCAGCACCGCCTTTTTGAATTATGTATGATACACCATTGGTTTTTGTTGTACGGTTCCTTACCCACATTTCATTAAATTTCATGCTCTGTCTTATAAGCTTTTTGGGAATAACAGTATAACCAAGTCGTGTTCCTGTAAATCCTGCTGTTTTTGACAGTGAACAAATTTCAATTGCACAGGTTTCTGCTCCATCTAATTCAAAAATGCTGTGAGGCAAACTTTCATCTTCTATAAACGCCTCATAAGCCGCGTCAAAAAGAATTACAGATCCATTTTCATTTGCAAAATTCACCCAAGCCTGAAGCTGATTACGGCTGAACACTGCACCTGTCGGATTGTTCGGAGAACAAATATATAAAATATCCGCCTTAACCTCTTCGGATGGTGATGGCAAAAATCCATTATCTTTTCCCGAGGCAAGATGTACTATTTTTCTGCCAGCCATAACATTTGCATCAACATATGCAGGATATGCAGGCTCGATTACAAGTGCAGAGCTGCCTCGGTCAAAAAGATCGAGAATATCACCAAGTTCGTCACTTGCACCGCTGGACACAAACACTTCATCGGTTGATACTGTTACTCCTCTGTCGGCATAGTATTTTGCGATGGTTTCACGAAGAAACGGTGCTCCGCATTCGGGCATATAGCCGTGAAAATTTTCTTTCTTCGCCTGATCGTCAACTGCTTCATGCAGTGCACGAATTACAGCATCGCAAAGCGGAAGTGATACATCGCCGATGCCCATACGATAAAGATGCTTATCGGGATTTGCTGCCAAATATGCCTTTGTCTTCTGTGCAATGTTGTAAAAAAGGTATGAATCCTTTAAGTCTGCGTAATGTGTGTTTGGTGTAATCATTCTATTACATCTCCTTCGTATATCATTTCTGCCGGTCCCGTCATGGTAACAGAATAGTCCGGCTCTATTTTTATTTTCAGAGTACCACCGTCTAACACAACAGATATTTCATCATCAAACGAGCAGTAACCTTGTTTTATTGCTGCCGCAGTCGATGCGCAGGCACCCGTTCCGCAGGCCATTGTCACTCCACTGCCACGCTCCCATACACGCATTCTAAGAGTGTGCCTGTCTATGACTTCCACAAACTCAACATTTACTCCATCCGGAAAAGCACGATGATGCTCCATTTTAGGCCCTAACGTCAAAAGCGGTGCTTTTTCAATGTCCGCAACAAAACTGACTGCATGAGGATTGCCCACAGAAACAGGAGTACAGGTGACCTTTTCACCATCTACATCAAGCTGTAGATTTTCTGACACCTCGGCTTTTCCCATTCCTACAGATACCGTTTTTACTTTGCCGTTTGAAACATTCAAATCAAGTGTTTTAATGCCCGAAAGAGTTTCTATTCTGAGGTGCTTTTTGTCTGTATAGCCTTTGTCGTATACATACTTTCCGACACAGCGGATGCCATTACCGCACATTTTTGCTTCACTTCCATCTGCATTGAATATTCGCATTTTGAAATCTGAAATTTCTGACGGAGAAATATATATCATTCCGTCCGAACCTGCTCCAAAATGGCGTTCAGATAACTTTATTGACAAATCCTCAATATTTGCAGGCACTTCGCCGTAAACATACAAATAATCATTTCCAAGGCCGTGCATTTTCGTAAAGTGCATTATCCGTTCCTCCTTGCTCTGTTGATAAATTTTACTACTGCACAACAAATCAGTCCAAGAAAAGTCCCACCTAAAACAGAACCCACTGTAATTACCGTCTTTTTATTTTTCATTGTGCATACCTCCTTTAAGCGTCTATTGTAGATATTCCTATTGTCATTTCCTCAAGAACATCCAGTAAAACCTTTACTGTATCTAATGATGTAAACATTGTGATATTATTTTCTGTTGCTGTTCTTCTTATTGCAACGCCATCTTCGTAGTGCACACCCGATAGAATGGCACGGGTACATATAACATAGCTGACATATCCTGCACGAATTGCTTCAAGTATCTCCGTGCTTCCTTCTGAGAGCTTTCTGAGTATTCTTGTTTTAATGCCATGCTTTTTCAAAAACTCTGCCGTTCCGATTGTTGCCTCGATATTGAATCCCATATCGTAGAAGCGCTTAACAAGCGGCAGGGCCTCTTCTTTATCCTCATCGGCAAGCGTTACAACAACAGTACCATAATTTTGAAGCTTCATTCCCGAAGCCGTAAGTGCTTTATACATCGCCCTTGGAAATTTATCATCATATCCGATTGCTTCGCCTGTTGACTTCATTTCCGGTGAAAGATACGAATCCATTCCGTTAAGCTTTGAAAATGAGAATGCAGGTGCTTTTACATAATGACGCATTTTTTCGTCAGGATAAACCTCTGTTATACCTTGCTCTTTAAGGCTTTTTCCAAGGATAACCAAAGTTGCAATATCTGCAAGGCTGTAGCCTGTAGATTTTGAGAGAAATGGAACCGTTCTTGAAGAACGCGGATTTACTTCGATGATATAAACATTTTCTTTTTCATCCACAATGAACTGAATATTGAAAAGTCCGATAATACCAATGCCAAGTCCTAATTTTTCGGTATAATCAAGAATTGTTTCCTTGACCTTTTTGGATACGCTGTATGTGGGATAAACACTTATTGAGTCGCCGCTGTGAACTCCAGTTCTTTCAACAAGCTCCATAATACCCGGAACAAATACTGACTTGCCATCGCATATAGCATCCACTTCAAGCTCCTTGCCCCTGATATATTTATCAACCAAAACCGGCTTATCTTCGTCAATTTCTACTGCAGTTTTAAGATAGTGGCGAAGAGCTTCTTCTTTTGCAACAATCTGCATAGCACGTCCGCCTAATACAAAGCTTGGTCTTACAAGTACGGGATAGCCAATTTCTTCCGCCGCCTTTATCCCATCTTCTATGTTCGTAACTGCACGTCCGGGCGGTTGTGGGATACCAAGCTCTTTTAACAGTTTTTCAAAAGCATCTCTGTTCTCAGCTTTATCTATTGCTGCACAGTCTGTACCGATAATTTTTACACCGCGGTCTACCAATGGCTGTGCAAGATTTACCGCAGTTTGCCCTCCAAGGGTTACAATTACACCCTCTGCATTTTCTAATTCAATAATATTCATTACATCTTCAGGTGTCAGCGGTTCAAAATAGAGCTTATCACTCGTTGTATAATCAGTTGAAACTGTTTCGGGATTGTTATTTATAATAATTGCCTCGAAACCGGCTGCCTTAATTGTTTTAACGGCATGTACTGTTGAATAGTCAAATTCCACACCCTGACCGATTCTGATAGGTCCTGAGCCAAGCACGATTACCTTTTTCTTATCCGATACCTTTGATTCATTTTCGCCCTCGTAGGTTGAATAGAAGTATGGAATATAACTGTCAAATTCTGATGCACAGGTGTCAATCATTTTATATACAGGCATAATGCATGCTTCTTTTCTTGTTTTAAATACTTCATTTTCAGGTTTGTTCCACAACAGTGCAATTTCCTTATCTGAAAATCCCATTTTCTTTGCTTTTATAAGTTCATCTGTATTCCCAACAGAATATTTTAACGCTCCTTCTTCATCAATGATGTTTTTTAGCTTTCTAATGAAGAATCTGTCAATCTGTGTGTTTTTGCAAATCGTATCGATTTCTATACCTTTGCGAAGTAATTCTGCTATAGCATAAATTCTGTCATCAGTTCCAATTTTGATGTAATCGAGCAGGTCTGCAACCGATATTTCATCAAACTTTTTGTGATGCAAATGCCATACACCGATTTCCAATGAGCGAATCGCTTTTAAAAGACTTTCTTCAAATGTTCTTCCAATTGACATCACCTCGCCGGTCGCCTTCATCTGTGTTCCAAGCTTGTTGTTTGCATCGGTAAATTTATCAAAAGGAAATCTCGGCATTTTTGTTACCACATAGTCAAGAGTGGGTTCAAAGGATGCAGGTGTGTTCGCTATTCTGATTTCGTCAAGTGTCATACCCACACCGATTTTTGCCGATACCCTTGCAATCGGATATCCGCTTGCCTTTGAGGCGAGTGCCGATGAACGGGATACTCTCGGATTTACCTCTATCAAATAATACTGAAATGATTTTGGATCAAGTGCAAACTGAACATTGCAGCCGCCTTCGATTTTAAGAGCACGGATAATTTTAAGTGCGCTGTCACGAAGCATATGATATTCCTTATTTGTTAGTGTCTGCGAAGGACACACAACAATAGAATCACCCGTATGAATACCGACAGGATCAAGATTTTCCATATTACAGATAGTAATTGCTGTATCGTTGGAATCTCTTATTACCTCGTATTCGATTTCCTTATAGCCTTTAATACTCTTTTCGATTAAAACCTGATGGACAGGTGAAAGACTAAGCGCATTTTTCATTATCTGCAAAAACTCTTCCTCATTGTCTGCAAAGCCGCCGCCTGTTCCACCGAGAGTGAATGCAGGCCGAAGCACAACGGGATAACCTATTTCTTTTGCAACCTTCAATCCTTCTTCCATAGAATTTGCAATATCCGAAGGAAGCACAGGCTCTCCAAGGCTTTCACAAAGCTCCTTGAACAATTCTCTGTCCTCGGCTCTTTCAATACTTTCACTCTTTGTTCCTAAAAGCTCGGTACGGCACTCTTTCAATATACCTTTCTTTTCGAGCTGCATAGCAAGATTAAGACCCGTCTGACCGCCTATTCCCGGCAAGATTGCATCCGGTCTTTCATGTCTGATAATTTTTGCGATGTATTCAAGATTAAGAGGCTCCATATAAACCTTATCTGCAACTGTAGTGTCTGTCATAATTGTTGCAGGATTTGAATTGCAAAGTATAACCTCATAACCCTCTTCACGAAGTGCAAGACAGGCTTGTGTGCCTGCATAGTCAAATTCTGCAGCCTGACCGATTACAATAGGACCGGAACCGATAACGAGAACTTTTTTTATATCTTGTCTTTTAGGCATTTTCTTTTTCTCCCTTCATCAGTTCAATAAATTCATCAAATAAATATGTGCTGTCCTGCGGTCCGGGTGCACTTTCGGGATGATATTGCACAGAAAAAACCTTATCTTTTCTGCATTCAACCCCTTCAACCGTATTGTCAAGTAAATTTATATGTGTAATCTCTAAATCGGTATCCAGAATGCTGTCTTTTTCTACAGCATAGGAATGATTTTGAGAAGTGATTTCAATTTTATTTGTTTTTAAATTTCGTACCGGATGATTGCCGCCACGGTGTCCGAATTTAAGTTTATATGTTTTTGCTCCGTAGGAAAGTGCAATAATCTGATGTCCAAGACAGATTCCGAATATAGGATATCTGCCTTTCAGTTTTTTAATGGTTTCAACTGTTTCAGGAACATCCGTAGGATCTCCGGGACCGTTTGAAATAAACACACCGTCAGGACTAAAACTTTCTATCTCCTCGGCTGTCGTATTCCACGGAACAACCGTGACGGAGCATTCTCTGTTTTGAAGAGAACGCAGAATATTTTGTTTCATACCGCAGTCTATTGCTACAACATGGTACTTTTTATTCTCCGTAGGAAAATATCCTGTTTTTGGTTTGCTTACTTTTGAAACTGCGTCTTTTGGTATTTCAGTATTTCTCAATATTTCAAGTCCTTGCCGGAGTGTTGTGCCGATTCCTGTAATTAACACCTTACGGCTTCCTAAATCACGGATAGAGCGTGTAATTTGTCTTGTATCAACTCCGTATATACCGGGAATATGATATTTTTTCATTGTTTGAGAAAGGCTCTCGACACTTCGGAATTTTGAAGGTTCATCATTATATTCACGAACAATGAGTGCTCCGAGTGTTGGAGTTTTCGTTTCAAAATCATCTTCACAGATTCCATAATTTCCAATCAAAGGATAGGTCATAACAACAGCCTGATAGGTGTATGACGGATCTGATACAATTTC
>JBGVGM010000026.1:0-6718 GCA_045121655.1 Acutalibacteraceae bacterium
CCTCGTTGCCTTCACCGTCAGAAGAAAGCAGCTGAACAATTTCAGGTGTCTGCTTCATAATGTTGCGGTATTCGGGATAAACGGCATAGACCTCCGACACAGTCCCTTCAGAACGCCACTTTTCAATTTTTTCAAAAAGAGCCGAGCTTTCTTCGTAAGACGGAACATCGCTGAGTAAATACTCCTCAAAAATCTCTGCGCCTTTGGCTTTCAGATACGAACTGCCCTTTTTGCCCACAGAAAGAATAAGACAGTTTTCTCTTTTTTCTTTCTCATTAAGAGCGAATGAAACAATTTCACTGTTAAAGCTGCCGCAAAGTCCTTTATTTGAAGTGAACACCACAAGAAGCGAAGGAGCATTTTCATCCTTTACGGGGTAAACTGCCGAAAATTCACTTCCGTAAGAAGATGCCATGTCCCTGCACTGTCTGTTGTACTGAATATGCTGACCGTAAATTCCGTTAAGCTTTGAAAACTTTACGGTTGAAACGGTTTTCATAGCCTTTGTAAGCTTCTGAGTGGAGCGTATTGAGCGCAGCTTCTTTTTTAAATTCTGTAACTCAGGCATGATTGAACCTCTCAAGGTAAACGCCTAAAGCGTCCTTTATGTCGGAAAGCAGCATTTTGTCTGCCTTGTTGCCTGTTTTAAGAAGTCTTACAAGGTGAGCGTAGTTATTTTCAAAGAAGGGGAAAAGCTCTTTTTCAAACTGTTCCATTCTGTAAAGCTCAAGTCCGTCGGCAAAGCCTTCCGAAACAGCAAAAAGCAACAGAACCTGCTTCCAGTTTTCAAGAGGCTCGTAATTCTTCTGCTTGAGTGCCTCCATAAGGTGAGCACCTGAATTAAGGGTTTTTCTTGTATCCTCGTCAACGTCTGCACCAAGCTGAGTGAAGTCTGCAAGCTCACGGTACTGCGCAAGCTTTGTTCGAAGATTTGATGACACCTGCTTCATAAGCTTTGTCTGTGCCGCACCGCCTACACGTGACACTGAAAGTCCCACGTTGATTGCAGGGCGCTGGCCTTCGTGGAAAAGCTCGCTTTCAAGGAAAATCTGACCGTCGGTAATTGAAATTACATTGGTGGGAATGTAGCCTGAAATGTCACCTGCAAGGGTTTCGATAATGGGAAGTGCAGTTATTGAGCCTCCGCCAAGCTCCTTTGAAAGGTGAGCAGAACGCTCAAGAAGTCTTGAGTGGAGATAGAAAATGTCACCGGGATAAGCTTCACGGCCTGAGGGGCGGTGAAGAAGAAGTGAAAGCTCACGGTAAGCTACGGCGTGCTTTGAAAGGTCGTCGTAAACAATAAGCACGTCTTTGCCCTCGTACATAAAGTGTTCAGCCATGGCTGCACCTGAGAAGGGTGCGATATACTGAGTTGCCGCAGAATCCGATGCGGGAGCCGCAACAATAACCGTATACTCCATAGCTCCGTGCTTCTGAAGCTTTTCCTTGATTTCTGCAATTTTAGTCTCCTTAAGACCGATTGCAACGTAAATGCAAACTGTGTTTTTGCCCTTCTGATTTATAATGGCATCAACTGCAAGGGCACTTTTACCCGTCTGTCTGTCGCCGATAATAAGCTCACGCTGTCCCTTACCGATAGGCACAAGGGCATCGATTACCTTTACACCTGTGTGAAGAGGTTCGTTTACAGGTGCACGGTCGAGAATACCCGGTGCTTTGCACTCAACGGGACGTCTGTCCTCACTTTCAATAAGGCCTTCGCCGTCAACGGGGTTGCCGATTGCATCAACAACTCTGCCAAATAGTGCTTCGCCAACGGGCACTGAAGCAATTCTGCCCACACGGCGCACCTTGCTTCCGCTTTCGATGTTTGCGTATTCGCCGAAAATTACGCAGCCGATACGGTCAACCTGAATGTCAAGCACCATACCGCGTTCACCGCACTCGAACTCAACAACCTCACCGTACATAATATCGGCAAGACCGTCCATCCAGCAGATACCGTCGGAAATCTGCATAACTCTGCCAAGCTGATAGGTGTGTATTTTAGGAACTGCATTTTCAGCCTTATTAAAGAACTCCTCAAGAAGCTCTTTAACCTCATCGTCGTCATTTACAGGGGCTCTTCTTACGCTTTTTTCAAAGTGGTAAAAAGCCTCGCTTACTGTAGCATCGTAAAGGGTGTCACCGATTCTGAGTCTTACTCCCCCGATAAGTTCAGGGTCCTCTTTAACCCAGAGAGAGGTTTTACCCCCCACTGTATCAAGAAGCTCCTTTGTTTTTTCATCAACCTTTTTAACGGTTTCTTCGCTTAAAGGGTACGCCGACATAAGGGTGACATAAAGCACGTCGTGCCTTCTCAGGTACGCCATATCACCCGGAGTAAGCTTTATAAGCTTCAAAATTTCGTCAACACGTCTGTCGCAGCTTTCCTGCATTCTGCTGAAATAGGGCTCCTTTGAAAAAACCTCTTTAACGCTTTCCTTCATAACGCCGAAAAACTCATTTTTGACCTTTTCAATCATTATGCGGTGAATGTCTCTGCACTCACGCTGACCGAAAGCTTTTATTTCTGTGATTTTTTCTTCCGCAAGAGCTTTTTCCTCAAGAAGCTTCGTTTTATCAATTTCTTCGGTGAATTCGAAAACAGGCTCCTCGTACTCTTTTTCCTGTGTTTTTTCAATAAGATCTGCTTCGTCCAGCTTTGAAAGAATTTTTTCTCTTCTTCCTCTGAAAATATTTATAACAGTTTTTCTGAAAAACACAAAAAGACCCAGGGCGAGAATCAGAAAGTTGATTATTACATATTTGAATTCCATATTATTCTCACCTCAGCAGGCTGTCGGCAAAACGCACGGCAAGCTCGTTTGAATAACTGCTCAGCTCAGAAAGAATCTCTGCACGTCGCTCGTCTGCCTTGTGGTGGTAGGCATCGACCTCGCTGACTCTCTCCTTTGAGGCGAGCACAACCTCCTGCCTGCTTTTTGCACGTATTTTTTCTATTTCGTTTTTAATCTGCTTTTTTCTTTCAGAAATGAACTCTGCTTTCTTTTCAGAAAGCTCAACTTCCCTTTTTCTTTCTTCTTCCTGAAGACGGAATTTTTTCTGTGAAGCCTTGCTGATTCTCTCGTTTCTTTCGTCCATTACCTTTAAAACAGGCTTGAAAAGAAGATTGTGGAGAATAAGCATAAGAAGAACAAAGCAGATTACCGTCCACACTGAAACGGATAACTGAATTGTCATAATATCACCTGTTTACTCAGATTTTTGAAATAAGCATGAAGGCAATAAGAAGACCGTAAATGGTAAGAGCCTCCATAAGAGCAAGTGAAATAATAAGTGATGAACGGACTTCCTTTGCTGCGTCGGGCTGACGTGCAATGCTTTCCATTGCGGCTTTTGCTGTAATACCCTGACCGATTGCGGGTCCGATTGTGCTAATTGCGATTGCAAGAGCTGCTGCGATTGCGATAATTGCTGATGTCATAGTTAAAACTCCTTTTTAAGTTGATTTGTTTTTTATTCTTCTTCCGTTACCTCTTCGAGGTAAATAGAAGTGAGCATTGTGAATACCAGTGCCTGAAGTCCGCAGAAGAGAAGCGAAAGCACCATCATTACAAGAGGCACACCGATAGGCAACAGATGGTAAAGCTCTTCCGTTACCATTTCTTCGCCGAAAACGTTACCGTAAAGACGAAGAGCCAGCGATGCAGGCTTTATGAATTCGTCAAGCACCATAAGAGGAAGCATGAAAAACATAGGGCTTACAAAGCGTTTAAAGTAATGCTTTACGCCCGTCTTAAGTCCTGCATACTGCAGAAAAACAAAGGTCATAACGCCCAGTGCTACAGTTACCGAAAGTGACGCCGTAGGCGCTTTTACATAATCAGTAAGACCTACCCCCGGAAAAAGTCCCGAATAGTTGCCGAAGATTATGAAGATAAAAAGTGAAGCCAGGAAGGTAAAATACTGCCTCGATTTTTTCTTTCCGAGTATACCCTCAAAGAAATTGTCAAGATATTCTATTCCCGTTTCGATAATGTTCTGAAATATGCCCGGACGTTCCTTAAGATTGAACTTTATAACAAGCGAAATCACAAGGGCAATTGCAAGAATTATCCACATTGTGACAACCTCACCTGTTACGTCCAGAATTCCGAACAGACTGAAAATTACTTTTGAGCCTTCGCCCACGTCAGGATTCCTCCTTTCCTTTAAGTGAATCGTTAAGCTTTACAAGCTTCAGAGTAAACCATATCATCGGTACCGTTATTCCGAGACAGCCGCCCACAAGCATCCACAGCGGATTCCATGGGGTTTTGTCCGCAAAGAAGTAAAGCAGAACGATATATCCTATTTGTATAAGCTGTTTGACTATCTGAGTTGAAGCGTACTGCTTCGGAGCTTTTTTAAGAATGTAGCGTGAAAGGGCATAATTAAGTGATGCAATACCCACGCCGATTAAAAAAGCAAGAAGAGCACCGATTATATTGTTGTCTATAATAACCACCTCTTTTTCAAGTACAGATTATACTCCTTGAGTGTTTTGTTTTCAAGTAAAATTTGTACAAACTTTAAGTGAAATCGGAAAGTGTTTTTGCACTCCCCGACATATTTGCACATATATTATCTTTTTTTGAGTTTATTTTACTTCTGCTTTCTCTCCAGCAGTGCTACACATTCGACTGTTGTTTCACTGTCCCAACGGATATGCGTCACATTCTCATCCCCGTCATAAAAGACGGGGAATTTGAAATTGATACACTTTAACAGTCTGCCGTCGGGCTGCTCTTCTTTGAATATCTCAATGCTTTCAATAAAGGTGTTAAGAAACCTCTTTTTCTCAGCATCGGTAAACTCTTTATACATTGTACCATAATAATGCAGAAAAAGATAGACATTTTCACTCGATATTTTTTCTTCTTTTATATTTGCTATACGGGACTGCAATTCTGTTATTTGTTCTTCTACAACCTCTATCTCATCATAGAAATCATAAAGTCTGTTTTGCATATCCTGATACTTTTTATCATAATGCCTGTCAGTTACATCAAGGGTATCCATTTGAGATGCAAGCTTTCTTTTTGACATTACAAGCTGATTTCCCTTTACTTTTTGATACAGCTATTGCAGATGCTCTTGTGTTCGGTCCGCTTCGTACTGAAGCGGTTGTACTGCCCTATGAAGCTCTGCAAAAAATCAAGTCTTACGGTGTAAATATGAAAACTGAAAGGCTCATGATTACTCTTGCCGAGTACTATATCGCAAACAAAGAGCCTGACTCTGATTGGGTGATTATACCGAGGACAAATATCTCTGCTTATCTCGGCTCGGCGACATATATGGAAAGCTGTGAAGGCAAGATCCCTGATGGGTTTATGGAGAAAAAGCCTGAAATGGGCGGTGTGTCTGCGGTGAGGATTGTTATATAACGAAAAAAGCTCCCTGAATCGGTTTGGTGCCGAAATGGGGAGCTTTGATGTTTTATTTAAATGTATAAACTGAAATTCCTTTCCTTTTATGTTCGCTTGTCTTGTGCATACGCTCAACGATTATCTTCTTATCCTCAGGAATATCGCCGCCGGAAAGATAACTGTCAAGCTCGGCATATGTTACGCCCATTTCCGTTTCATCGGTCTGTCCGTCAAAAAGTGCTGCGGATGGAGCTTTTTCTATAACGCATTTCGGAGCATCGAGATAGCGCAAAAATTCATATATCTCTGTAACGGTGAGATCTGCAATGGGATTAAAATCGTGAGCACCGTCGCCCCACTTGGTAAAGTAACCTACATAAGCTTCACTTCTATTGCCCGTACCGGCAACCAGTCGGTTTTCCGCTGCAGCAACCGCATACAATGTGAGCATACGAAGTCTCGGCGCAATATTGGCGAGTGCTGCGGCATTCATAACAGCAACACCGTCAAGGGCTTTTAGTTCTGCTTCCTTTACAGGTGTCAGATCAACAGTTCGGGTTTCAATATTATATTTTTGGGCAACCACCTTGGCATCGGCAGCATCTTCATCATAGTTTCTTTTAGAAGTACACGGCAAGATAATACCCACCGTATTATCGCAAGCCGCTTTGCAGAGAATACCAACCAAAGCAGAATCCTTGCCGCCGCTGTTGCCGTAAACAATGCCTTTTGCTCCGCTCTCACTGAGAACGGACTTAATAAAATTAATTCTATTTTCAAATTCAACCTTATAATCACGCATGGAATAAACCTCTTTTCAGTAAAGTTCCGGTCGTCTGTCACTAAACACAGGGATGCTGTTGCGAATTTCGTTAAGTATCTGCAGATCGCATTCAGCAGTTAATATTTCTTCATTTTCCCCGGCAAGTGCAAGCGTTTTTCCAAATGGTTCGATAATGGTGGAATTGCCGCCATATACGGTTTTGCCGGCTGTGCCGCAGGAATTGCAGCATACCACAAACATCTGATTCTCAATCGCTCTGGCAGTGGTAAGAGTGCGCAGATGGAAGATGCGTTCCTTTGGCCATTGTGATACCACAAAAAGCATATCAAGTCCCTGCAAAGCAAGGCTGCGGGTCAATTCGGGAAAACGCACATCGTAACAAATGATAATACCACACTTCACACCGTCGAGTTCAAAACGACATAGGTGGTCGCCGCAAGTATAGTAATCATCTTCCCCCATAGGCGTAAACAGATGTGTCTTATCGTATTCGGCAATACACGAACCCGCCCTGTCGAAAACAAATGCAGTATTATATACTTTTCCGCCTCGTACATTA
>JBGVGM010000027.1:0-7059 GCA_045121655.1 Acutalibacteraceae bacterium
ATCTTTTTATTTTTGCTCGGATTTGCGTTCGGGCTTTTTGGTTTTGCGCTTTCAGTCGGGTTTCTTTGCTTTTATTCTCGTTTTTCTATTTTTTAATTGCCATCCGTTGATTTTATTCTTTCGTTTTGCTCATCACTAAAACTTTATAAATTATATCTTATAAACTATCTGTTGTCAATCGGCAAAAAAAGTAAGGGACACCGGGTGTCCCTTAGAATTCAAGTTGCTTTTCAGTAAGAGCTTCTGCACTGACGTAGGGGATAATTACGGTGAAATCGGTGTACTCCGTATTGCTTGAAGCTCTGATTGTACCGCCGTGAAGCTCAGTAATCTGCTTTGCAATTGCAAGACCAAGTCCCGAGCCGCCTGTCTGTGAGTTTCGTGAAGAGTCCATACGGTAAAACTTGTCAAAAATCTTTTCAAGCTTTTCGCGTGGAATTTCGTCGCACTGATTGCGGAATTTAATTATTACTCTGCCGTTTCTGATTCTTGAGCCTACAAGAATAGTCGAATTCTCATAGGAGTAGTTGACGGCATTTTTAAGCAGGTTGTCAATTACTCGCGCAAGCTTGTCCGAGTCCGCGTACATAAGAATCTTTTCGGGAATATCTATATCGATACTCAGTTTCTTGTCTGTAAGCATAGGATAGAATTCGTCCACAATCTGCTCCATCATCATACCGAGGTCAATTCGGTTTTTCTGAAGCTGAACAGTGTTTATGTTGAAACGGGTAATATCGAAAAATTCAGTAATAAGCTGCTCCAGACGGTAAGCCTTATCAAGGGCAATTCCCGTAAATTTTGCACGCTGACTCTGTGTCAGCTCAGGACATTCCTCAAGTAAAGTAAGGTAACCGATAACGCTTGTAAGAGGAGTCTTAAGGTCGTGGGCAAGATACATTACAAGGTCATTTTTCTTGCTTTCAAGCTGAGAAGCCAGGTGCTTACTTTCAATGATGTCAAGCTGAATATCCTTGAGCTTGAGCTCAACTTCGGAGTAGCTTTTTGAAAAAGAGGCAATTTCCGCTTTAGTATCAAGAAAAGCACCGAGACTTTTATAGGTCTTATTGAAATTAATAAGGGTTGTAACTGAGAACAAAAAGCAGTTGAAAACAAAAATAATGAAAAAAGAAACAAGAATAAGAATGTAGCTGTTCCTTGTAATAAAACGTGCAACATCTTCATTCGTAAGTCCTGTGACGAAATCAAAGAACAGGTTAAAGCTTTCAGTACTGAGGTTGAAATAAAGGTAGCCGATTATGTAGCACACAATAATTACACCCAGCCATATAAGATTATATTTCAAAAAATCAATGATTATCTTCGTTGAAATATTAGTAAGGGCTTTTTTCTTTTTTACGTTTTTCTTTTTAGCTTCTGAGGTTTTACTTTTCAATTTTATATCCAACTCCCCACACGGTTTTGATAAACTTCGGTTCTCTTGAGCGCTCGTGCATTTTTTCTCTTATACGTCTTATATGTACCATAACAGTGTTGTTGCTGTCAAGATATTCTTCGCCCCAGACTTTTTCAAAAACCTCTTTTGTGGAAACAACCTTGCCTGCGTTTTCGCAAAGCAGAAGAACAATTCCGAATTCGAGAGGTGTAAGATTCAGCACTTCACCGTAAAGGGTGCAGGTGTGGGTGGTTTTGTTTATTTCAAGACCGCCTGAGATTTCAATGATGTCTGCTCTGTCGGTTTCGTTGTATTGGTGGTATCTTCTCAGCTGTGCCTTTACTCTTGCAACAAGCTCAAGCGGATTAAAGGGCTTTGTTACGTAATCGTCAGCACCCAGGCTCAGACCTGAAATTCTGTCTGTATACCCTGTTTTTGCCGTAAGCATTATTACGGGATAGGTTTTGCTGTGACGTATTTTCGAGCAAAGGGCAAAGCCGTCAATGTCAGGAAGCATAACGTCAAGAACAGCCAGGTCAAAATCTTCGTTTTCAATATACTCATAAGCTTCTTTTCCGCTGTTAGCCTTAACAACGGCAAAGCCTTCATTTTTCAGATAAACCTCTACAAGGTCAGCGATTTCTTTTTCGTCGTCTACTATGAGAACCTTCATTTATTTTTCACCTCTTAATAAAGTATAACATAAATAAAACCTTATTTAAAGTTTTTAATTCTTAAGATTATCTTAAATTATTACAGAGTGTAGACGGAAAGAGTGAAATAAAATATTAATAAATCTTAGAAAGACTTTATTTTCTGTAGATTTTGTATTATTATTATACTGAGAAGATTTAAACATAAAAATAAGAGGACGGTGCAAATATGAGCAGAATTCTTATAGTTGACGATGACATTTCTATTGCAGGCTTACTTTCAGACGCTCTTGAGGACGAGGGCTTTGAAACTGTGGTAAAAAACGATTCAAGGGAAGCTTTTGAATACATAAGGGAGAAAGCAGACGAGATTTCTCTTATTACCCTTGATATTATGATGCCTGAGCTTTCAGGTATCGACCTTTGCAGATTTGTGAGAGACAGAGTAAAGTGTCCCATTATTTTCATTTCTGCAAAAGGAAAATCCGTAGATGCCATGACAGGACTTGAAGCAGGTGCAGACGACTATATTGCAAAGCCCTTTGTTGTTGAAGAGCTTGTAGCAAGAGTAAAGGCACATCTCAGAAGAGAAAAACGAAACATCAGAGAAGCTGATGACGGCATAATAAAGGTCGGAGACATTGAGATTCACACCGGCTCCTTTGAGGTTTACAAAAAAGGCGAGAACATATATTTCTCAACAAGAGAGTTCCAGCTCCTTCAGTATCTTATGGAAAATGCAGGAAAGGTGCTTACAAGAGAGCAGATTTTCGGTCACGTGTGGGGTACTGAATTCGGCGACATGGGTACGGTTGCCGTTAATATCAAAAATATCCGAGATAAAATTGACCCCGACAATGAGTATATAAAAACTGTTTGGGGTGTAGGCTATAAATTTGTAAAGGTAGCAAGATAATGATCCATAACAGAAGAGTGAACTTTATTATTATAAGCGTAATGATTGTGGTTAACATTACGTTCGCATATGTTTTCAATGCTTCAGTCAGAAGAATAATGGGCGAGGTTGCCTACAATGACTACATAACTCTTCAGAGTCAGAATGTACGCATTGTAGAAGAGCTGAAGAAAACAGGCAACGTTGCTGACTGGAACACTATAATTAACGCTTACGAAGAAAACATCTACATTTTTGACAAGGACGGAAAAGTAGTTGCAAAAACTGAAAACTCAAAAGCATCAGCTCTTGACGCAAAGGTTAGAACTCCTTTCGAATTCAAGGGTGAAGCTTACCTGCTCAGAACGTCAATGTATATTCTTCGTGATTACGTGGGAAGCTCAAAAGGCGTTGTAAAGTTCGTTATTGTTGAGCTGCTTCTGGTAATTATGGCGCTTACAATTTTTGTGCTTATAGTTTATAGCGCTATGCTCAGACCTTTCCGTGTGGTATATAAAGCAATTGAAGAATATGACCGAAGCGGAAAGCTTATGGATATTAAGCTTAAAGGCTTTGCAGGCAAAGTTTACCGACGCTTTGGCTCTATGGCTAAAAATCTGGAGAGTCAGCAGCAGAATCAAAGAAGGATTATTGCCTCTATTTCTCATGACATTAAAACACCTCTTACCTCAATTATGGGCTACAGTGAAAGACTCAAAAAGGACAATCTTTCGCCCGAAAGAAAAGAGCGTTATCTTAATACGGTTTATGACAAGGCTGTTGATATACGTACGCTGGTTGACGAATTTGACGAGTATCTCGGATACAACCTTTCCTACGGAATGAAGAAAACAAAGATTACCGTTAAAGAGATTGAAGAATGCCTTCTCAAGGATTACAGAGATGATTTCCGCCAGGCAGGTATAGATTTTGAAATCATCAACCATGCAGATAAGGATGCAGGAATTTTTGGTGACATTCAGAAGCTGAAAAGAGTCGGAAGCAATATTTTTGCAAACAGTGTAAAGCATTTCAGTCAGGACGGCGAAAAGAAAATCAGACTGGAGATTTTTGCTGAAGGTGAAATGATAGTAATGAAATTCAGCGATAACGGTGAGGGTGTTCCCGAGGATAAGCTTGAAATGATTTTCGAGCCACTTTATACCTCTGACGAGGGCAGAAAGGTGGCGGGACTCGGTCTTTCAATATGCCGTGAAATTGTTGAGGTGCATTACGGACGGATTTATGCTGAAAAATCAGAAATGGGCGGTCTTACAGTCTGTGTGGAACTTCCCAGGGGATGAGGCAATATGACACTTAAAAAAAATGATGATATCCGCCTTGAGATTACCACCCTAACGAATCAGGGCAGCGGACTTGGCAGATATAATGACGAGGTAGTTTTTGTCGATTCGGCTGTGCCGGGTGACGTGCTTGATGTGCACATTATAAAGGTAAGCAAAAACTATGCAATAGGAAAAATTAGCAAGGTAATAAAGGCTTCAAAAAGCAGAATTATAAGCGATTGTGAAGTAAGCACCCGTTGCGGAGGTTGCGCTTACAGACATATGGATTATGAGGCTGAGCTTCAGGAAAAAAAGAAGTACGTTGGCGACGTGCTTGAGCGTATCGGAGGGGTAAAGGTAAAGCCCGAGGAAATCCTTTCCATAGAAACCCCTGATGCTTACAGAAACAAAGCCCTTATACCTGTAGGTATGGACGAAAAGGGGAACATCGTAACCGGCTTTTATTCCAGAAAGACTCACAGAATTATAGATTGCGACAATTGTCTTCTTCAGATGAAGGAGTTTTCGCCCATAATAAAGGCAGTGAGGAAATACATCTGCTCAAGTTCCGTAACTATCTATGATGAAAGTACTCACAAAGGTCTTATCCGTCACATTTACTTAAGACGGGGCAGAAATACGGGGGATATAATGGTCTGTCTGGTAATAAACGGAGACAACATTCCCTCAAAGCAGAAGCTTATTGATATTCTCAGAGAAACCGACAGCAACATAAAATCAATTGCTTTGTGTGTCAACAGAGAAAAGACAAATGTTGTACTTGGTAACAGAACAATTACCATATGGGGCAATGATACAATTGAGGATGTGCTTTGCGGACTTAAGTTCAGAATTTCACCCCTTTCCTTTTATCAGGTGAATCCTGAGGGTACAGAGCTTTTATATAACAGAGCAAAGCAATACGCTGAGCTTAAGGATGGCGACGTTCTTCTTGATATGTACTGCGGTGCAGGCACAATAGGGCTTTCAATGTCAGATAAGGCAAAAGAGATTATAGGCGTTGAAATTATTCCCGAAGCTATTGAAAATGCAAAGGAAAACGCAAGACTCAACGGTATAGAAAACACCAGATTTATCTGCGACGATGCTTCAGGTGCGGCGCAGACTCTTCTTTCGGAGGGTATTAAGCCTGATGTTGTTGTGCTTGACCCACCGAGAAAGGGCTGTTCAATTGATGTAATCAAGGCTGTTTCAAAAATGAGCCCTGAAAGAATAGTTTATGTTTCCTGTGATGCCGCTTCTCTTGCAAGAGACTGCGCCCTTTTCCGTGAAGAGGGCTACGAGGTTACAAAGGTAACAGCAGTTGACATGTTCCCGAGAACGATTCACGTGGAGACGGTATGTTTATTGTCCAAACTTAATACCAAGCAACATATCGAGGTAGATATCCACATGGACGAGCTTGATCTCACCGATGCGGAGAAGAAAGCAACCTACGGGGAAATCAAGGACTATGTGCTGGAGCATACCGGACTCAAGGTCAGCAGCTTGTATATCGCTCAGGTGAAGCAGAAATACGGCATCATCGAGCGAGAAAATTACAACAAACCGAAGTCCGAGGATGCAAGACAGCCCCAATGCCCGCCCGATAAGGAAAAAGCAATTAAGGAGGCGCTTCTGCACTTCGGAATGATCTAAAGGAGGTCAAAAATGAAGCGTTTACTTTCTTGCGAGTTCAATATGGATACTGCGTGTGTGGAACTGAAATTCTCGGACGGCAGTATGATTGCCATTGACACCATCGCCGTGGAGAACGAGGTTGCGGACAATATGTATCAGCGTTCAGAGCTTGACTATCTTATCTACAATGCGCCGCTTGAATATGCCGACCTTATTCTAAACGGCGATCCCGAAGTGTATTTGAAAGCTGTAACGGAGTATAAGCATTTGGATTGATTGAATTGTAACTTTTTTTGCACATAAGCTCTCAAACGATTGACTTTTTAACAGAAAAGGTGTATAATATTTGGCGAATAAAAATGAAAGAGGTGAAAAGATGATTAACTTTTCTTGCAAATAAAATCGGAATATGCGGTAATGTCATTCTTGGCATTGTTGCGCCCATTGCAAGAAAGTTATAAGTCTCTTTATCTCTATATAGTGCTTTTGTCACCTTTTCCGGTGGTGTAATTATGCTATGATGAGCTGCAAGAATGAACTTTCTTGCGGCTCTTATTTTTTGTAAAAGGAAGTGATAACTGTGATGGATTCCACAGAATTGGTCGTTACACATGATTTTCTCCGTATGATGTCGGTGTAGTCCGGTGGGACTCATACGGAGTAAAATGTCACCGTGACAACCGACTTTGTATCTACTATGACATACAAAGGAGGATTTATTATAATGTCAAAGGAGGATTTATTATAATGTCAATGATTAAAATGGAAAACCTTACTTTTTCCTACCCGACCAGCTACGATAATATCTTTGAAAATGTGAATTTTCAGATCGACACGGATTGGAAACTTGGTTTTGTGGGAAGAAACGGCAGAGGAAAAACAACGCTGCTCAACCTCTTGCTCGGAAAGTATGAATACAGCGGAAAAATCATCAGTTCTGTTCAGTTTGATTATTTTCCGTACCCTGTGACAGACAAAAGTCAACTCACAGAAACAATTTTGCAGGATGTCTGCCCTGCCGCCGAAGAATGGGAGATCATGAGGGAACTTTCCTATCTTGATGTAGACCCGGAAGTGCTTTGGCGTCCCTTTGAAACGCTCTCCAACGGCGAGCAGACAAAGGTTTTGCTTGCCGCACTATTTCTCAATGAAGGGCATTTTCTGCTGATCGATGAGCCTACCAATCAC
>JBGVGM010000028.1:0-14815 GCA_045121655.1 Acutalibacteraceae bacterium
TGTCTGTAAGAAGGGCTGAAAATCTTTCCTTAATGAGTCCGTGAGAAAGAAGCAAATCGTAATCTCCGCCCTTTTTGATTGAAGAACAGATTTCGTGCTGACAGCAGGGTACGGAAAAAATATGAGGTACACCGTTTTCAATTGCGTGGTACAGAGCAAAATCCGTTGCAATATCGCAGGCGTGAAGAGTGATTACCATGTCGATATCGCCCTCATAAAGCTCACCCTTTGTAACGTCATTTACATAAAACTTCAGGTCAGTGTACCCGTAGCGCTTTGCAATTTCGTTGCAGTTTTTTACAACGTCTTCCTTAAGGTCATAGCCGATTACCTTAGCTTTCACCTTTTTGATTTCGGTGAAATAGTAATAAACGATAAAAGTAAGATAGGATTTTCCGCAACCGAAATCAAGGATAGTGATTTCGTCTTTATTCAGTTTTCCGAAGGCGTCATCGATTATTTCAATAAAGCGGTTTATCTGCTTGAATTTGTCATACTTGCTTTTAACGATTGTAAGCTCTTTTGAAAAAACACCTAAATCCACAAGAGCAGGAATATTTTCGCCCTGCTTCAGAATATAAGCCTTTTCTTTGTTGTGACTCTGTGCTTTAACCTTAAGGCTGTTGCTTGTTTCTTTTCGTTTGACCTTGTCAGGAAAAACGGTGTAGTGAACTGTTGTTCCCTCAGCAGTAAGACAAATCTGACGGTAGGTTTCCTTTCCCTCAGTTGAAAGCCATAAAAGGAAATCTGCTTCTGTCATATTTTCGTGAAACACCTGACTGCCCTTTGTTTTTTCACGCTGCCACATAAGACCTTTTTTTGATTTAAAAGGTCTTGCGGTTATTTTTGAATACTCGTAATTTTTATTCTTCAGTTCACTGAGAGAGAGTTTTTTTACTTTTTCGCCCAATGCTTTTATATCGTTACAAATTACAAATTCCACCGATTCACGCTCCGCTTCCGTAAGTTTGCTGTTTATATAATATCACGAAACATTAAAAATGTACATATATTTCTCTCACTTATGTTGACGGACAATTTTTTTTGAGTTATAATTTTTATATTAATAATGAAAGGTGTCCTTAGGGACAAAAGGAAAAGATATGAACAAAAAATTCTCATTTGACACTTCCAAAAAAGTGTTCCCCATGATTCTCATGGTGCTGGGACTTGGCATTATGATTGCTCAGTTTGTAACAAGACTTAATCTTGTTGCTGTTGTAGGTGTAGCTTACTGCTGCATTATGTCAGCTATTATCTTCATTTCACTTATCGTTAAGAAAAAGGTTTACGCTCCTATGATTTTCGGCTTCGGCTTTGCTTCTCTCGGTGAGGTGCTTTTCCACATCATCTGGGGTGCAGATGCAGGCTTCGGTGCAATCACATCAGGTCACACAGGATGGCTCAGTGCTGAAAACCCTCTTTTTGCAGGTGACGGAAGCTTTATTTTAAGAGTTCTCGGCAATATTATCCTTATTCTTCCTATCGCTGTCACTCTCTGGGGTCTTTTCTTTGTGGCAAGAAAAAAGAGCGACAAGGCCAAAGGTATTCTCTCCTTTGTTCTCAGCTTCCTTCTTATGGGCTCAAGCGTTCTTTATGTGCTTACAATGAATATGAGGACAAAACCTGTTGTTGACAGACTCTGGGAAGGTCACGACGATTATCTCGACGGCGTCGATAAAAACACCGATTCAAAGCCCAACGTTCTCTTTATTCTTATGGACGACCTTGGCTACGGTGACATTTCACTCAACGGCTCAATTTATAAAACGCCCAACATCGACTCCATCGGTGAAGAAGGTCTTAATTTCGAAAACTTCTATTCTGCCTACTCAGTATGCTCACCTGCACGTTTCGGCGCTCTTACAGGCCGTTACCCCTACAGAGGCTATGCTGACAACGTAATTTATCCCACAGTTCAGACCTTTGCTCCCTTTGCTCAGACAAGAATTTTCAACTCAATTGAAATGGGCAATAACTGCGACGGTATGCTCGGCGACGAAATCACAATTGCAGAAACCTTCCAGAAAGCAGGCTACAACACAGGTGCTTTCGGCAAGTGGCATCTTGGTGACTACGGTGAATATCTTCCCACAAATCAGGGCTTTGATTACTTCTATGGTAGCCACCACGTTAACGATATGGCTCCCTTCTATCACGTAAGAGAAGTCGGTGGCGAATACGAAATCGTTCACGGCACTGAAGAGATGAAAAATGAAAACGGTAAGAAGGACCAGAGCAAGCTTACAGAATGGATTCACGAGGAAATCAATTCATGGATTACAGATGTGGTTAAAGAAAACGACGGTCCCTTCTTTGCTTACTATGCAACTCCCTGGCCTCACGGTCCCGTTTTTGCAGGTGACGATTTTGACGGCACAAGCGGTATGGGCACTTACGTTGACTGTGTAACCGAATTTGATACATATCTTGGTAAGCTCTTCAACACAATGGAAGAGCTGGGTGTACTTGAGGATACAATCATCGTCTTCACAAGCGATAACGGACCTGCTCTTGAGGGTAGCGTAAGCGACCTTCGCGGTGGCAAATATCTCGCTTATGAAGGCGGACAGAAGGTTCCCTTTATGATTCGTTGGGACAACAACGGCGGTCTTTTTGAAGGTGGCGGAACAAGAATGCAGAGTGCTTCTCTTGTTGATCTCTATCCCACCCTTGTTGAAATGTGCGGAATTACAGGTAACGGCGGTGAAGCAAACTACCTTCCCACTGACAGAATTATTGACGGTGTTTCAATGGTTCCCGTTATTTCAGAGGATGCAGTTATCCATACAAAGGACCATCCCATTCTCCATATGAAGCGCGAGGATATCAAGGGTATTCAGTATACAGTTACAACCGAAAGCGTTCTTTCAAGAGAAGAATACAAGGATTACACCTATCCCGTACTTCTCGAGAATGACTACATCACTTTCAAATACTTCGACAAGCTTCAGAATGATAACTCAGCGTTCTGGGACAAGAACCGTAAAAACTGGCTCCACATTCTTACAGACGACTACGCTGAAAACTACAACCGTACCCCCGTTTATCCCACAATTTCAGATGAGATGCACGAAAAGCTGGATGAGGTTCAGAAGAACTTCAAAGAAAACAGAAGAGGTATTATTGAGTAATGCCGGCTCTGTCAATTATGATAAAACCCGCCTCAAGCCTTTGTAACCTGAGATGCAAATACTGTTTTTACTGCGATGTTGCTTCCCACAGAGATGTATTTTCTCTGGGCGTTATGAAGGAGGAGACGGCAGAAAAGCTTATAAAATCCGCCCTCGATTTTGCAGACGGCTGTTCAGTAGCCTTTGCTTTTCAGGGCGGTGAGCCCTTAATTGCGGGGCTCCCCTACTTTAAATTTTTCACCGAAACTGTTGAAAGGTACAACGAAAAAAAGTCGGAAATTTTCTACTCAATTCAGACCAACGGTACACTTGTTACCGATGAATGGGCAAGATTTTTTCACGATAACAAGTTTCTTGTAGGTCTCAGCCTTGACGGTGATTACGAGGGCAACAAGTTCCGTGTTGATGACAAAGGGCAGAACTCATATTATAAAATCACTGCCGCTGCAAACAAGTTCAAAAAGCACGGCGTTGAGTTCAATATTCTCACCGTACTTACAGGCTACTGTGCAGAAAACGCAGAGAGAATTTATAAGCATTTCCGTAGTCAGGGCTTCGGCTATCTTCAGTTTATCCCCTGCCTTCGACCTATGGGCGACAAAACGGAAAGTGAGCTTTATATGACGCCAAAGCAGTACAGCGACTTTCTGATACGCATTTTCAACCTCTATGTAAAAGATTTTTCAAGAGGAAAATATATGAGTATCCGTCAGTTTGACAACTGGGTAAGAATGTATCTCGGCGAAAGGGCTGAGCAGTGCGGACTTATGGGACACTGCACCCATCAGTTTGTTGCAGAGGGTAACGGAAATATTTATCCCTGCGACTTCTACTGCACTGACGAATGGCTTTTAGGAAACATCAACGAAAGCTCTCTTGAATCAATGGCAAAGGGAGAAAAAGCAAAGGCTTTCATAATGGAAAGTCTGCCCGTGCCGAAAGAGTGCAAGGAATGCAGATTTATGCCCCTTTGCAGAGCGGGAGGCTGCAAACGAAACAGAGAAAGCGCCAACTACTGCGAAAGCTACAAACGGTTCTTTTCAGCCTGCCTTCCCCTTTTCAGAATGTTCAGGAAATGAGGTCATTTTATGGATATCAATAAAATGATTACCGATGCGGTCAGTAACAATCTTGATGTTTCAGTTATAAGCATTTCTCCTATCGGAAAAGGTGCAAGCGGTTCGGTTTATTGCGTAGAGTGTAACGGTAAGCCCGATAAAATCGCAGTGAAAATCAGCGACCACCCTGACCTTATTTCAAAAGAAGCTGAAATGCTTTCGTTTCTGAAAGAAAAAACCGACAGCAAGATTCCTGAGGTATACTTTTTCTGCAAAGCAGATTCGAAGGGAATACTTGCTATGGAATTTATCGGCGGTGTAACCCCCTCACAAAAGAACCTTTGGTACAAATCAGGCAAGAAACACCTTGCTGAAAGCATAATAGAAAATCTTCTTATTATTCAAGAGGCTCATAACGATAAATTCGGCCCCTACGACAACGCTGTCTATGATACCTGGTATGATTATTACAATGAATTTGCAAAAGAAATCTACGATTTTTCAGTTCTTATGAATTCTCAGGGAAAGCTAGACGATACCGTTATGAAAGCAGTGGAAGTCTCTTATCATAACTTACACAAAATTTTCGCTGCAGGTACAGGCAAGCCTACACTTATTCACGGCGACTACTGGCTGCCGAATTTCATAATTGATAAAGACTCCATGGAGCTTCTTGCTGCAGTAGATCCTTTCAATGTTATGTGGGCTGAACCCGAATATGAGCTTTTCGCTATGACTGTAGGCTACGGTGAAAAGCTTAAGCTCTATGAACTTTATAAGAGCAAGGTCAAGGTTTCAGAATACTGTGATTTAAAGCTTGAAATGTACGCTCTTTATTCTGAGCTGCTTTGGTATAAAAAGCTTGGTTCAATATCACATTCTTATCTGTTGATGCGTTCAAGAAGACTTTTAAAAGAACTGAAAAAAACATCATATCGATGAATAAAAAAATCCACCAAGAGTATTCGTCACTGAGTGATAATTCCTTGGTGGATATATTTTTATGTCAGTTTTTCATTTCTTTGCATTTGCCCGTAACTTCGGTTATTTCAATTTTCCAGATGCCTGTGCGTGAAAGGCTTTTTTCAATTGCCGAATCAAATCCCGCCATATTGCTTTTCGCATATCTTTCGCAGATAAGTCTCAAGGCATGGATTTTCTCTTCACTGTCAGTAACCTCAAAGGCGTTACCTCTGATAATTGCAGATTCAAACTCTGTGGTAAATTCCTCAGGCACATTTTTTGTATGACCTACGCAGGAAATGCAAACAAAATTATTGTTTCTCAGACAGTCTGTTTTGAAGCCATCGAGAGCGCAGTGAAAATAAATCAGGTTATTATCCCTCGCTATTGAAAGGGGTACACAGTAGGGCTTGCCCTTAGTGTCAACCATTGACACTACTGCATATTTACAGCTATCTGCAACAGATAAGGCAAATTTTTCGTCACGTTCTCTGTCTTTTCTTCTCATGTTTTTACCTCCAAAAGGAATTAACCGCCGAGAGAATCAGCGGTTTTGTTATTTATCTGAATCTGTCGAAGAAGCTCTTCTTTTCTTCGCCTACTACAGGTTCATCCGGAATGTTGTTTTTCGGTTTATTGGGGAGTGAATCGTTGAACTTTTTAAGCATATCCTTCTGTTCATTTGAAAGATTTTTCGGCACGTCAACCACAATCTTTACAAACTGGTCACCCTTGCCTCTGCCAGAAAGCTGCTGGATACCTCTGTTTCTGAAACGGAACACTTCGCCCGGTTGTGTACCTGCAGGAAGTTCATATTTAACCTTGCCGTCAAGAGTGGGCACATAAAGTATATCACCTAAAGCAGCCTGGGCATAGGTTACAGTAACCTCGCACCACACATCAAAGCCGTCACGCTCAAAGAAGGGGTGAGGTCTTACATTTACATTTACACGAAGGTCACCTGCAGGACCGCCGTTAATTCCGCTGTTACCGCCGCCACGGACATTGAGGGACTGTCTGTCGTCGATACCTGCGGGAATATCAATTTCAACGCTCTGCTGTTTTCTCTGTGCACCTGTACCGTGACACTTCTGACAGGGTGTTTTTACAATTTTACCCTTACCGCCACAAGCACTGCACTGTCTTGAGGTGCTCATTACACCGAAAGCTGTTCTCTGCTGAACCTGAACCTGACCTCTGCCTCCGCAGGTCTGACAGGTTTCAGGTGAAGTGCCCTTTGCAGCACCTGTGCCTGAACACTCACTGCATCTTTCAACCTTTGTTATATTAACCTTTTTCTTGCAGCCCTTTGCGGCCTCTTCAAAAGAAATTGTAACATTGGTCTGAATTGTTGAGCCCTTTCTCGGTGCGTTGGGATTCTGCTGTCTGCTTCCACCGAAACCACCGCCGCCAAAACCGAACATACTGCCGAGAATGTCGCCTAAATCGAAGTCACCGAAGCCACCGCCAAAACCGCCTCCGAAACCACCTGCTCCGAAGTTGGGATCTACGCCTGCATGACCGTACTGGTCGTATCTTGCTTTTTTATCTGCATCGGAAAGTACCTCGTAAGCTTCGTTCGCTTCCTTGAACTTTGCCTCAGCTGTAGCATCACCGGGATTAAGGTCGGGGTGATACTGCTTTGCAACCTTACGGTAGGCCTTTTTGATTTCATCATCAGAAGCTGTCTTACTTACACCCAGCACTTCATAATAATCTCGTTTGTTTTCTGCCATTTATATTATCCTCTCAAAACAGGGCTGTCGGTTGTGACAGCCCTATTCAATGTATAATTGATATGATTAGTTAGCATCTGTGAAGTTTGCATCGGTATAGCCTGCGTCGGTGTAACCGCCGTTGTCAGCACTGCCGCCGAAGCCGCCTGCACCTGCAAAATCATTGGGGTTGAAGCCCTCGGCACCTGCAGCACCGCCCTGAGCAGCCTGAGCCTGCTGATAAAGCTTTTCGCTGAGCTTGTAGAATGCCTGAGTGAGAGCTTCCTTTTCGTTCTTGATAAGGTTGATATCTTCACCCTTAAGTGCGTTCTTGAGTGAGTCGATCTTTGACTGAATTTCAGCCTTGTCAGCCTCGTCAAGCTTTGCACCTTCGTCTGAGAGAATCTTTTCACACTGGTAAACCATCTGATCTGCTTCGTTTCTTGCATCGATATCTTCACGGCGCTTCTTGTCTTCTTCAGCAAACTGCTCAGCTTCTCTTACAGCCTTTTCAATGTCTTCCTTGGACATATTTGTTGAAGCTGTGATTGAGATTGACTGCTCCTTATCTGTACCGAGGTCCTTAGCTGAAACGTGTACGATACCGTTAGCGTCGATATCAAAGGTTACTTCAATCTGAGGAACACCGCGACGAGCCGGCATAATGCCGTCAAGGCTGAATACGCCGAGAGTCTTGTTGTCTCTTGCAAATTCACGTTCGCCCTGAAGCACGTGTACTTCAACTGAAGGCTGATTGTCTACTGCTGTTGAGAAAATCTGGCTCTTCTTTGTGGGGATTGTTGTGTTTCTTTCAATAACCTTTGTGTTGATACCGCCCATTGTTTCGATACCGAGTGAAAGGGGTGTTACGTCGAGAAGAAGAAGTCCCTTAACATCGCCGCCAAGTACACCGCCCTGAAGAGCAGCACCGATTGCTACGCATTCGTCGGGGTTGATGCCCTTGAAGGGTTCCTTACCAAGGAAGTTTTTGATTGCGTCATTAACTGCGGGAATTCTTGATGAACCGCCTACCATAAGAACCTTGTCAATCTGTGAAGCGTTGAGACCTGAGTCGCTCATAGCCTGACGAACAGGACCCATTGTTGCTTCAACAAGGTCTGCTGTAAGCTCATTGAACTTAGCTCTTGAAAGAGTTGTTTCAAGGTGCTTGGGACCTGTTGCATCTGCTGTGATATAGGGAAGTGAAATCTGTGAGGTTGTTACACCTGAAAGCTCAATCTTAGCCTTTTCTGCAGCTTCCTTAAGTCTCTGCATAGCCATCTTGTCGCCACGAAGGTCAACGCCCTGCTCTGCTTTGAAACCTGCAACAAGCCAGTCAATAATTCTCTGGTCGAAGTCGTCACCGCCAAGACGGTTGTTACCTGCAGTTGCAAGAACTTCCTGAACACCGTCGCCCATTTCGATAATTGAAACGTCGAACGTACCGCCACCAAGGTCGTATACCATAACCTTCTGGTCTGTTTCCTTGTCGATACCGTAAGCAAGCGCTGCTGCTGTGGGCTCGTTGATGATTCTCTTAACTTCAAGACCTGCAATCTTACCTGCGTCCTTTGTTGCCTGACGCTGTGCGTCTGTGAAGTATGCGGGAACTGTGATAACAGCTTCTGTTACCTTGTCACCGAGATAAGCTTCAGCATCTGCCTTGAGCTTCTGAAGAATCATTGCTGAAATTTCCTGAGGTGTATAGTTTTTGCCGTCAATTGAAACATGATAGTTTGAACCCATCTGACGCTTAATTGAAGAAACTGTTCTGTCGGGGTTTGTAACTGCCTGACGCTTTGCAACCTGGCCTACCATTCTTTCGCCTGTCTTTGAGAAAGCAACCACTGAGGGAGTTGTTCTTGCGCCTTCTGCGTTAGCGATAACAACAGGCTCGCCGCCTTCGATAACTGCTACACATGAGTTTGTTGTACCTAAGTCAATACCGATAATCTTTGCCATAATATAATTACCTCCGTAAATATAATCGTTTTTATGTTTATTACTTTTATTTAAACTGTTAATCAGTTTGCAACCTTAACCATAGCGGGTCTTAATACTCTGTCGCCTAATTTATAGCCCTTAGAAAAGACCTCTGCAATTTCGTTTTCACCGAATTCTTCATCTTCAACGTGCATTACACCGTTATGGAAATTGGGGTCAAATTTTTCGCCCTTTTCACCAAATGCTTCAGCACCCAGCTTTTTAAGAATTTCGGTGAAGTTCTGATATATCATTTCAACGCCCTTTTTGTATGACTCGAAATCTGATGAGTCTACGCTCAAAGCTCTGTCAAAATTATCCAGAACGGGAAGAAGCTCTGTTATGGTATTCGCTTTTGCGTCACCGTAAGTTGCTTCCTTCTCTTTCAATGTACGCTTTCTGTAGTTGTCATATTCAGCGAGAGTTCTGATATGAGCCTCCTTTGAAGCGTCAAGCTCCTTCTGAAGCTCTTCACACTTTGCTTCTGCTTCGTTTACCTCTGCAGCAGCTTCTTCTGACTGAGGCTCAAGAATTTCTTCATTCTCCGCTGCTTCATTCTGCTTTTTCTTAGCCATTTTTGTCCTCCTTATTCCTCAAGGGTGTCTGTAAGTATTTCACCTACAACTGAGGTGAGATATTCTATACTGGGTATAAGCTTTCTGTAATCGAGTCTTGTCGGTCCGATAATTCCGATTGCACCGCCGTCGTGACCTCCGATTGAGTATCTTGAAATAATCACGCTTGAATTTTCAAGCTGTCGGTACATATTTTCCTTACCGATAATAACCTGCAAGGGTAAATCCTTCTTCTGGGAAATGGCTCTTTCAAGCTTGTCCTTTTCATCGAAGAATTTCATTACATCATATATGCTGTTTCCGTATTCCCTGTGGTGAAGAAGATTCTGTTCACCCTCAAGTCTTATCTGTGCCTGAAGCGCCTGATTTGCAATATCTGCAAGAACAACGAAAAGTGGCGACATTGTAAGAGCATGAACTCCGAGAGAAGCAACAAGGGTCTGAATCATAACCGTTCCTACATCTGAAACCGGTCTGCCGATAAAATTCTCATTTACTATATCGTAGAAAGTGTCAACCATTTCGGAGGTTATTTCAGTTTCTGTTTTGCAGATTCCGTTTTTTATTATACCCGAAGAGGTCATCATAACAATCATAGCGATTCTTGTTCCCACCGGCATAATCTCTATGTGCTTTATGACTGCGCCCTCGTCTGTGGGGGTTGTTGCAACTGCTGCACAGCCCGTAAGCTTTGCAAGCATCTCTCCTGCTTTTTCAAGCAGCTTATCTGGATTACCCACCGAGAGAGAAAGCTCATTTTTGATGTGACGTCTTTCTTCCTCGTCAAGCTGATTTTTGTCCATAAGGTTATCTACGTAATAACGGTACCCTGCCTGAGTCGGGATCCTGCCTGCAGATGTATGAGGCTGTTCAAGAAAGCCCATTTCCGCAAGCTCACTCATTTCGTTTCTTATGGTAGCTGAAGACACCGAAATAGGAAGTATCTGCATAAGCATTTTTGAACCGATTGGCTCACCTGATTCAATAAACTGCTCAACAATTGCGGAAAGAATCAATTCTTTTCTTTTTCCTAATTCCATATCTTCACCTCATTTCTTGTTTTAGCACTCTTGAGCTTTGAGTGCTAACCACTGTCATAACTATACTCCAACTGCTAAAAAAAGTCAATAGGTAAATGGAAAATTTTTCAGATTTTTATGAAAGGCACTGCTTAATTGAAGCCACGGGCGCCGATTGAAGAAAATTTCCGAGTGAAATTTTCTTCAGTTGCGTATTATAACGGAACAGCCCCCGAAAAAACTTGTTCTCAGAAACAAGTTTTTTCGGGGGCTATCGGCGCCCGCGTTCCCTCCGGCAGGCGTTATAATTTATTTTTTACGGTAAACATATCTTTCGCCGTTAAACTCACCGTCAATCAGCTTTTCATCAATAAGTGCCTGAAGGTAGTGGCGCATCATTATATAATACATCTGATAACGGTTAGAAGGGATTTCAAGTTGAAGCTCCTTCATAAACTCGACGAAAATCTCGTCTGCACACTTTCCGTCGCAGATGTTGTAAACCGTCTGTTTTCTCTCTTTGAATTTCTGAATGTTATATTCTGCAAGCTCTTTCACGTCGGTCATAGGCGGAACATGAGAAGCAATAAACATATCAGCTTCAAGGTTTTTCACCATTTCAAGAGTTTCCATACTGCCGTTTACATCATTGAAAAAGGGCAGCTTATGCTCGTCCCATGTTTCCTTTGACATAATGCTGTCTGCAAGGAAAATCACGTTATCGTCTGTTTTTACTCCAACCATTTCCCATGCGTGACCCGGCATAGGAATCAGCTCAATACCGTCGGGAATATTATCCTCTGAAAAAACCTCGGGGTTTGACGGCTCAGCCTGATAATAAGGATTGAGCTTTTTATTTACACTGCAGCCGTTATAGAAAATGTCAGGCTCAATATCGGTGTGCTTTATGAACACCTGGTCTTTTCCTGAGCAGAGAAGCTTTGTGCCGTACTTTTCCGAGAAGAATTTGTTACCTGCAATATGGTCTACGTGACCGTGAGTACAGATAATCACGTCAGGAATGAGGCCTTTTTCTTCAAGGATTTTATTGAAGGTTTTAACTGTTCTCTTATGGTCACAGGCATCAATGAGAATAACCTGACCTTTTTTGTTGATGAAAAGACCTACGTTGGTGTAAGCGTCAAAATTGTAGGTGTTGCCTTTGATTTTTTTCAGTTCAAACATTGGACATTTCTCCTTCTTCAAGCTGAAGTGAATTTATTTTACAGAATCGTTGATTTTTTCTTTTCTCTGTGCTAAGATAGCCTTGGAGGGGTGATATAATGGTAGCTGCTATTGTAGGCTCGAGAAACCTTGAGCACAAAATTTCCGAAGAGCTTATCGGAACAGATTTTACTCAGATTATTTCAGGCGGTGCAGAAGGTATTGACCGGCTTGCACGGAAATATGCTGAACAGCATAATATTGAATTTCTTGAAATCCTTCCTCAATACGACCTTTACGGAAAAATCGCTCCGCTTAAGAGAAACGACACCATTATCAGCCTTTCCGATATAGTTTTCGTTTTTTGGGACGGCAAAAGCCGTGGTTCTCAATATGTTATCAAAAGCTGTCTTGAAGCAGGAAAGCCTATGAAGCTTTTCAAGTTTGAAAACGACTGCTATACTCTTGTTGAGGAAGTTCCCTATTTATCTGAATTTCCCGATTTTGAATTCAGAAAATTTGTACCGACAATTATTTACGAATAAAACAGCCCTTTTTAACAGGGCTGTATTTTTTATCGTAAAACACCAAGTTTCAGCGGTACCCGACCGCAAACTTCGATTGCTTGTCGGGTCGGGTTCATTCTGCACTCAGCTTTTCGTCAATTGCCTTGGCTGCTGCTTTACCTGCACCCATAGCTGAAATTACGGTTGCCGCACCTGTTACGGCGTCGCCTCCTGCATAAACGCAGTCTTTCGTTGTTGCACCTGTTGACTCTTCAACGATAATTCCGCCTTTGGCGTTTACTTCAAGACCTGCAGTTGTATTTTTGATAAGAGGATTAGGTGAAGTGCCTATTGACATTACTACCGTATCAACATCAAGAACAAACTCGCTGCCCTCAATGGGTACAGGTCTGCGTCTGCCTCTTTCGTCAGGCTCACCAAGCTCCATTTTAATGCATTTCATGCCCGTAACAAAACCGTTCTTAGGGTCTCTGGGATCGTTTTCATTATTATAACCGATTATTTCAACAGGGTTGTTGAGAAGTCGGAATTCGACACCTTCCTCAATTGCGTGTTCAACCTCTTCCTTTCTTGCAGGAAGCTCTTCCATTGAACGACGGTATACTATATAGACCTTATCTGCTCCAAGTCTGAGAGCTGTTCTTGCAGCGTCCATAGCAACGTTTCCGCCGCCTACAACTGCAATTTTTCCGCCTTTCATAATAGGTGTTCCGGAATGTTCTCTGTAAGCCTTCATAAGGTTTGAACGTGTGAGATACTCGTTTGCTGAGTACACACCCTTAAGGGACTCACCGGGTATTCCCATAAATCGTGGAAGTCCTGCACCTGAGCCCACAAAAACAGCACTGTAGCCGTAGTCTTCCATAAGCTCATCTATTGTAAAGGTTTTACCGATTACCATATTGGTTTCAATTTTTACGCCCATTTTCTTAAGGTTTTCTACCTCTTTCTGCACAATGGACTTAGGAAGTCTGAATTCGGGTATACCGTAAACAAGCACACCGCCTGCTACGTGAAGCGCTTCAAAGACCGTAACCTCGTACCCTCTCTGGCTGAGCTCACCTGCGCAGGCAAGACCTGAGGGGCCAGAGCCGATAACGGCAACTTTTTTGCCCTTTGAAGCAATCTCTTTCACTTCGGTTATTTCTTTCTCGTTATGCCTGTCGGCAACAAATCTTTCAAGTCTGCCGATTCCTACGCTCTCGCCGTTTTTGCCTCTGACGCAGTATTTTTCACACTGATTTTCCTGAGGGCAAACACGTCCGCATACTGCAGGAAGCGAGGAAGCAAAACGGATAATGTCATAAGCACCGTCAAAATCCTTCGTTTTTATTCTTTCAATAAATGCAGGAATATTTATACCTACGGGACAACCTGAAACGCAAGGCTTTGTCTTGCAGTTAAGGCAACGGAAGGCCTCATCAACTGCCATTTCTTCCGTATATCCCAAGGCTACCTCACAGAAATTATGTATTCTCTCCTCTGCCGGCTGAGTGGGCATAGGAGTTTTTTTCTTGCTCAAATTTGCCATTTATTTTACCCCCTTAAAGAGGTTACATGAATCCTCATATTCGTGTCTTTCAAATTCACTGTACATACGGCTTCTTGACATAGCCTCATCAAAATCAACCTCATAGCCGTTAAAATCAGGGCCGTCAACACAGGCGAATTTTGTCACCCTTTTGCCGTCACGGTTGAGAGTAAGTCTGCAGCCGCCGCACATTCCCGTGCCGTCAATCATAATGGGATTCATTGAAACTGTGCAGGGAATTCCTGTGGGTTTTGTTTCCTCCACAACAAATTTCATCATTATGAGAGGACCGATTGCAATTACCTCATCAAAGACTTCACCGTCAGCAAACATTTTCTTTAAAGGAGCGCATACATTGCCCTTTTCACCTGCTGAGCCGTCATCGGTCATTACAAAAAGGCGGTCTGAAGCTGCCTTGAATTCATCTTCGAGAATAAGCAGATCTTTATTTCTGAAGCCGATTACGCTTGTTACCTCTGCACCGTCTTCATGGAGCTTCTGAGCAACGGGCAGTGCAATTGCACAACCTACACCGCCACCTACTATAAGCACCTTTTTAAGGCCGTCTGTCTTGGTTGCTTCACCTAAGGGGCCGCAGAAATCGCTTATATATTCGCCTTCATCTTTCATTGAAAGAGCCTTTGTTGTACCGCCCACAATCTGAAAAATAATTCTTACTGTGCCCTTTTCTCTGTCGTAGCCCGAAACTGTAAGAGGGATTCTCTCCCCTCTTTCTTCGTCAACTCTGAGAATAATGAACTGACCGGGCTGAGCCTTTTTCGCGACAAAAGGAGCTTCAATATCCATAAGCATAACCGTAGGGTTAAGCATTTTTTTGTTTACGATTTTATACATAAAATTAAACATCTCCGTTACAGTAAACTGTAATACTATCAATCTTTGCTATTGTAACACTTTAATGCAAAAAATGCAACTGAATAAAAAGAAAATCACCCGACGAATCAGATGATTTTTCTTTACTTTCTTTTTACTCTGTACGCCACTGAGCAGAGTCCGTTAATTTGTTCCACTTTAGTCTTTCAATCTTCTCAATTTTTGACATACTATGCCACCAACCGTAAATCTGATGTATTTCTGCAAGACTGCTGAAATTCTCCTTTGCGTATTTTCTGACGAAATAATAAT
>JBGVGM010000029.1:0-22684 GCA_045121655.1 Acutalibacteraceae bacterium
AGGCTGTTGAGGTAAATTTCAAAGACTACCTTCTTCTTATGGGTATTAACGATATGGGTCTTATCAATACGGGACTCATCTGTCTTTACGACAAGAAAAAGAAGAAGAATGTTTCCTGGAAGGAAACACTGTTCAAATCAAGAAAGCAGATTAAAATCAATGAAAACCTTCTTGACGGTTCTACCTGCGAAGCTTTAGGTGATAATGTAAAAATCAAAATAGTTAACAATTTTGAACGGGGCGAAGCCTATATTCTCGGCGAAGGTTTTGATTCCAAAAAAGGTTTTATCAGATATGAGCTGGAGCTTAAACGTGTGTCGCTTCCCTGCGTTGTAAGTATTCCTTTTGGCGAAAACAAGCCTCTTTATACACAAAAGGATCTTTTCAAATGCAAAGGATACATAGAAATAAACGGTGAGAGAACAGAAAGCGACGAGTACGCAACTGCTATTATCGATGACCATAAAGGCTACTATCCACGTTTCTCTCATTACGATTGGCTTACAACTATGGGTAGAAACACTGTAGACGGTAAGGAGCAGTATTTTGCCTTCAACCTTACAAGAAATCAGTCCATTCATCAGACAGATTATAATGAAAACCTTATTTGGTTTGAGGGTAAAACCACAAGACTCACTCCCGTACGTTTTGAGCATCTTGAATATAACAAGTGGCACGTAAGGGACGTTTACGGTATGGTCGATGTTACCTTTGATATCGGGGACAGATGCCTTATCAGAATGATAGGTGGCCCTATTCTCGATGTGAATTATCACATCGTATTCGGTGAAATCAGTGGTTATGTCTGCGACGAGGACGGCAACAAGTATATACTTGACGGAATGTGCGGCTTTGGCGAAGACAAAACCTTGATGTATTAATATTTCATAAGTGGAGGAAATTCAAAATGAAAACATTCAAAAAAGCTCTCTGCATACTGCTTTCAGTGCTTATGGCATTTTCAGTTACAGTTTTTGCAGGGGCAGCAGATGAAACCAAAGAAGCAACCAAAGCTATGGGCTTTACAGATGAGGACTATCTCGTTGTAAAGGGCAGAAAAATGTATAACAAAAAAGGCGAACACATTCAGTTTAAGGGTGTAAACCTTGGTGCATGGCTAGTTCGCGAAAATTGGCTCAACCCTGATGATATTGATGTTGAATATAAATCAAAAATGACAGAGGAACAACAGAAAAATTATTGGGGTACTTTCTATGAAGATCTGACAGAAGAACAGAGAGAAATATTTGATCCGTATTACGGAAAAGATTATGACGGAGAAATGATTTACGATGTATTGGAAAAGCGCTTTGGCAGAGAAAAAGCTCAGGAGCTTCTCAATATATTCTATGACAACTGGATAACAGAGTGGGACCTTGACAACATCAAGGAAAAGGGCTTCAACTGTGTGCGTGTTCCCTTCTGGTACAGAAACTTCTATTACGATGATAAGGGTACAAAGATTCTCAATGAAAACGGCGAATGGGATTTTTCAAGACTCGATTGGATTGTTGAAGAATGTTCAAAGAGAGAAATCTATGTTATTCTTGATATGCATGGTGCAGTAGGTTCACAGAGTGATGCTCCTCACTCAGGTCGTGCCTTCCAGGGCGCACAGCTTTACGATAAGGGCGAAACAGGTAAGGAATACAGAAGACTTACAATCGAACTCTGGCAGGCTATTGCCAAGAGATACAACGGCAATCCCGCAGTAGCTATGTATGACCTTCTTAACGAGCCTATGTGCGATGTTAAGACAAACGAAATCGACAGAAGAATCAAGAACGAATGGATTTACGGTATTCTTTATGATGCAGTGCGTGAAGTTGACGAAGACCACATAATCACAATGGAAGCAATCTGGACAGGTTTTGCACTTCCCAAGACCTTCCTCAAGGGCTGGAAGAACATCGTTTATCAGGTGCATTTCTACAATAATTCTGACTTTATCTTCAACTTCTTCCTTCTCCTTACAATTGCTCTTCATCCCAATGTGCCTCTTATGGTTGGTGAGTTCTATCCCCATGAGCAGACAACTTGGGAAAACTGCTTCAGCACAATGAATAAGCTTGATTACAGCTGGATGCTCTGGACCTACAAGGCAACAGGTGCCGGAATGTCAAAGTCAGATTGGTGTATGTACGGTTCAAAGGAAGGCTTCTGGAGAGCAAAAATTTTCAGCGGTACATATGACGAAATTGCAGAAGCATGGTCAGCAGAAAGACTCAACACCGAGACAGGCTTCCGGGATACAGGCCACTATGCAAAGAATGTAGAAGCACATCTGTAAAAAAACATTATAAATTAATACCGCTCTGTAAAGGGCGGTATTTTTTATATGAAATTTGCACGTTAAATAGACATTGATTTTTGCTTCTTGGTGTGGTATATTATATGTGCAACACATAATTACAACAATATACACTCAGCAGAGTTGTGCTTGGTAAAAGTACATCTCTAATTCATTATCTCTGTTTGAGTGTATGTAATTTGTGTTGCAGCAAAAGGGATGTATTTTTCGTGCGTCTCGTTTGGGGCGCACTTTTTATTTTTTTGAGGTGTTGTTATGAAAAAAGCTGTCACTGATAAAAGCCAAGAACGATATAGGAAAATCGGGAAGAGAATTGCAGAACTGCGAAAAGAACAAGGCTTTACACAAAGAGAGCTCAGTGAAAAAGCAGGAATAAGTATGACTACTTTAAGAGAAATAGAAAACCCTGAAATTTGCAGAAACTTTTCTCTTGATTTTATATTTTTTATTTCAGATGCATTGAATATTGAACCTGAAAAAATGTTGTGACTATATTGTTCAATACTTGTTCACACCTGTGCACAACAAAAACATTATAATAAAGACAGGATATATAAAAGGAATGATAAAATGATTCTTTATTTTACCGGAACAGGAAACAGCAAATATGTTGCTGACTTTCTCGGAGACAAGCTTCAGGACGAGGTGGTTTCCCTTAACGATATGCTGAAACATGATTTGCCTCTTGTGGTTGAAAGCGAAAAGCCGTACATATGGGTAGCACCCATTTATGCATGGCAGTTTCCTCAGAAGGTGGACGAGCTTTTCAGAAAGATTTATTTCAAAGGCAACCGAACTGTTTACTTCGTTGCTACTATGGGCGGCAACAGCGGTAACTGCCAGAAAATCTGCGAAAAGCGTATGAGAGACAAGGGTATGATTTACGGCGGATTTGCTGATGTTATTATGCCCGACAACTACTACGGTGGCTTTGCTATCAAAAACGAGCAGGATATGATTGACATTGTAAAGAAAGCCCACCCCACACTTATGGAGATTGCCGAAACCGTAAAGGCAGGTCACAGACTTAACATCAGAGTGAAAACATCAGGCGCAGCATTCAAGTCAGGCATTATAAACCACGGTTTTACAAAGTATATGATTGCAAATATCAAATACACTGTTAATGAGAATTGTACGGGTTGCGGGAAATGCGCAAAGCTGTGTCCCGTAAACAATATTAAAATGCTTCTGGGCAGACCTGAGTTTTCCGACAGATGTATGGGCTGTTATGCTTGTATTCATAAATGTCCTGAAAAGGCAATTAATCTTGGTAAAAGAACTGAAAATAAAACAAGATATGTATGTATTCCTTACGAAAAGGAGACAATATAAAAGAAATATTAAATGAAAAGGAGTAAAAAACTATGGCAGAAATTATACTTACAATTGATAATTTTGAAGAAGAGGTTCTCAAGTCAGAAAAAAATGTGCTTGTGGATTTCTGGGCTTCATGGTGCGGTCCCTGCAAAATGCTTGCCCCCACAATTGAAGCAATTGCTGAAGAAAACCACAGCTTTAAAGTCGGTAAGGTAAATGTCGATGACGAGCCCGGCCTTGCAGAGGCTTACGGAATTTCAAGCATTCCAACACTTATTCTTTTCAAAAACGGAAAGGCTGCTGATATGATGGTAGGTCTTCGTTCAAAGGACGAAATTGTAAAGTGGGCCGAGGGCTGATTATGGGGTTTTTCAGTTTTCTAAAAGCTCCCGATATCAATAAAGGCTTAGAGGATTTCAGGGCAACAAAGGGCGCTGTACTTCTTGATGTGAGAACCAAAGAAGAATACGCTGAAAGAAAAATTGAGGGCAGTGTCAATCTTCCTCTGCAGGAAATTGAGAAAATCGCCTCAATCATTCCCGATAAAAATACACCGGTGTTTCTTCACTGCAGAAGCGGCAAACGAAGCGGAAAAGCAGCAAAAATTCTCGCTTCCATGGGTTATACAAAGGCAGTGAACATTGGTGGTATAAAAGATTACAGATAAAGAAAACCGGTAAGGCTTACACAGCTTTACCGGTATATTTTTTATTTGCAGATTGCATCAACAACCCTTTTTGCACTTTTGTTGTCGAAATAAGAGAAGTTGAAGCTTTTGAATTTTTCGTTTCGTTCCTTTGAAAAATCAGCCTTGATTGCAGAAATCAGCTCACAAGTGTTTCGTGTAACCTCACCGGGTACAAAGCTTTCATAGTCGAAATAAAAGTCTCGGTTTTCGGTGTACCATTCAAGGTCATAAGCAAAGAAAACGATTTTTTTGTTGAGGAAAGAAAAGTCCATACAGATTGAAGAGTAGTCCGTAACAAGAACATCTGAAGCGAGAATAAGCTTTCTCACGTCGCCAAAATCAGTAACATCCGTTGCTCCCTTTAAAGCTTTTTCGTTTATATGTATCTGTGGGTGAAGCCTTACGAAAATTTCGTATTCGTCACCGAGAGCTTTTTTTACTTCACTAATGTTGAAGTTGTTTAAAATTTCCCTGTCTCTTTCCGGCTCATCTCTGAAGGTGGGAGCATAAAGGAGAATTTTTTTTCCTTTTGTGTGAGGAAAAAGCTGGTGGATTTCTCTCAGCGCAGCTGTTTTGTTTTCATCATTCTGAAAGTAGTCTGCTCTTGGAGAGCCTAAAGGGAGCACCTTTTTTTCGTCAACACCAAAGGCTTCAGCATAAATTTTACGCACACCCTCGGAAGAGCAGACAACGTAGCTTAGCTTACTGTTAGCGGCAATTTCAGCCTTTCTTAAAGAGTTGTTCTGAGGGATATGCAGACCGAACTTTTTGAAAGCACCCTCTGCGTGCCAAAGCTGAGTTATAACTGCCTCTTTGCGGAAATTAAGCTTGCCCATAGGCAGAAAATTATCGTTTAAAAAGATGTATTCCGATGTTGCGAGAAGTCTTGACTTGTTAAGGAAAAAGCTCATGGCCTTCAAAGGCTTGCTGAGAGATAAATCCTGACGGGTTATATACACAAAGTCGTAACCGCCACGGCTCTTAAGCTCATCTCTGACGGCACCGAGAGCATCGCAGAAATTTTCGTTGTGCATTGAAACGAAAGCAACACGGTTCTTCTTTAAAGGGAACAGAAGTCTGCTTATATTAAAAAGCACAGCGTACAAGGTGTAGAATAAATTCTTCATTTAAAACTTGAGCCCCCATTTGAGGAAGTATTTGAGAATGGACTGAATGTGAATCATAAGAAGCTTGTAGTTTCGCTTGCTCTCTCTTTCCCAAAGGTGATAAACTGTAACAGCGGGAATGTGGAGAGCTTTGTATTTTTCTGCAGTTCTTCTTGCTATATCGCAGTCCTCAAGGTACATAAAGAAGCGCTCATCAAAGCCGCCAAGCTCCATAAAAACAGATGTACGGAAGAACATAAAGCAACCCGTTGCGTTGGTAACAGGGAAAGGCTCGTCACCATTTTTGTCAAGCATACAGTAGTCAATCATTGTCTTTGAAGGCTCGTCACCCTTGTGAAAAAAGTGGTCGCCCAGATAGCGTACGGTAGGATTCTTTTTGCCGAGCATCTGCAGTCTGCCGTCTTCAAAGCGAATCTGCGGAGAAAGAAGACCAATACCTTCGTCAGTGTCGGCATACTCCGAAAGGGCAGTAATTGCATCGTCATGAAGAAGAATATCGGGGTTGATTACCACGTGATATTTGCTCTTGAGGAAGGGGAGTACCTTGTTGTGACCTGCACCGAAGCCGCTGTTGGAGCCAGCTCTGATAACAACAACCTCAGGAAAGGCTTCTTCAATAAAGTCGGCAGTGCCGTCAGTTGAATCATTATCCACAACGTAGAGAGTGAAATCCACACCCTTTGTCATTTCGAGAACGGATTTTATTGTAGGTGAAATTTTATCCTTGCTGTTATAGGTCACGATGCAACCGCTTACAGTATAATCTTTCATAGCGAATCTCCTTTGATATATCTGACCTTGGCTCTCCCTATGGGAGAGCCGGCAAAATCGCAGATTTTGACTAAGAGGGCTTACTTTTTAAACACAACTCTTTTTACAAGCTTATCAACAAGATATCTGCGCCACTTCATTTTCTGCTTGAATGAAGTTTCACCGCCTGTTACATTGTTTCCGTGAACACGGTAGTAAATAAGGGGCATATCAATAAACTTTACCTTGCCGTAAATTTCGCCCATAAGACCTATCCACTGGTCGTGCATGGGAATGAACCGGGGCATAGGCATAATCTTTTTGAGGAGCTTTCTGTCAAAAGCCATACAGCAGCCCATATAGGAGTTTTTCATTATGTTATGAAGTACGCCCTTTTTACTGCCACGTTTGTAGAAGAAGGAATGTTCCGTAATATTGAGATTTCCGTCGGTGACATAAGCGTTATGAAGCACAAGGTCAGCGCCCTCGTCGAAGGCTTCCATAACTCTTTTCACTTTGTCGGGCAGCCACACATCATCCTGGTCGCAAAGGAAAATTTTGTCACCCTTTGTGTAGCGGATAGCATTGATGAAGTTTGTTACAACGCCCTTACCTTTGCCCTCAACGTAGATAATACGGCTGTCCTCTTCGGCGAGCCTTCTTACAATTTTTTCTGTCATACCACCGGGCTTATCGTCAGAGACGATGATTTCGTCTTCATAAGAAAGCTGAGGCAGGATCGAACGGATTTGCTGTTCGATATATTTTTCGCCCTTATAGGCGGCTAAAGCTACGGAAATCATAAGACATCCTCCGAAATCACATAAATATACATTATAAGTATAACACAGGAGAGGCTGTTTTTGCAATAGTGAGATTAAAAAGGAACAGCCCCGCCTCGGTGTGAATAGGCAGGACTGTTCAATATGGTATCGGAAAGTTGTTATTTGATTGTTATTGCATCTTCAAAAACCTGAGTATAACCGTACATATTGATACTCATATCATAAACCCCGGGTTCTGTATCGGGGTAGATTCCGACCATTTCTTGGTGGCTGAATTCATCTCCTGTTTCGTAAATTCCTGCATAAGGAGTGTAGCCGTCAGGATAAACGTTTTCAGCATCTACATATTTCTTCTTGCCGTTTTCTACTCTGTAGACATCAATGGCGATAAGTGCTGAGAGAGGTGATTTCTTCAATTGAATCACAGCCACTATTATTGTGATATTAGGGAGAAGTTATTTAACTGTAATACTTTTTGCTGTTGTCCAGGCAGAGTAAACGGTTTTTCCGTCGGCTTTTGCATAAGCTCTTACCTTAACGGTGTAGGATCCTTCTTTGAGTCCTGAAATTGTTTTAGTTGCGGTCTTGTCTGCATTAAAATTTTTTGTGTAAGCTTTATTTTTGTAGATATAGCTTACCTGAAAACCTGTTGCACCTGTAGTCTTGTTGTATTTGACTTTAATCAGGTTGTTGCCTGCTATAATTTTCACTGTGGGTGCTTTGGGTGTTGCGGGTATAAAGTCAAGCTTGTTTTTATCAGCATAAGTTTCTGCTACTGAACCTGCATAACCTTTAATTGAAAATTCTGATCGAATCGCTTCTACGCCCATATTTGAGGAGTTTACATAAAAGACATAACCGAAGGCTTTATCTCCGATTTTCTTTACGCTTGCAGGAATAACAACACTTTTTAAGCCGGTGTTATAAAAGGCGTTATTCCCGATTGTTTGAACACCATTACTGAGAGTGAGCTTTGAAAGATTTTCACAATTGTAGAAAGCAGAGTTGCCGATTGCTTTTACACTTTTAGGAATGATAATCTTCTTTAAAGCATGACAATCTGAAAATGCAAAATTACCAATGGTTACAACAGTGTTGGGTATGGTGACAGAAGTAATGCTATTATGATATTTTAATGATGAGATTGAAAAAGCTCCGTCTGCAATAAGGGTTGTTCCTTCTTTGATTTTGACAGCACCTTTTATATTCGGAATGTCTGCTGCGAGAACATATGTATTTACATACATAATGTTATTTTCCCAGTTGTTTTTGTTTTTATAAAATTTGGTGTTGTCAACCACATCAGCACCTATGGAGGTGAGATTTTTACTGAAAGTAATTTTACTGAGCTTAGGACAGCTTTCGAAAGCACGTGAGCCTATTTTTGTAACGCTGTCAGTCATAGTTACGGAATTAAGATAACAGCAGTCACAAAAAGCTTCAGTACCGATGGATTTCACGCCGTCTTTGATAGTAACCTTTTTAAGTGAATTGATATAGTAAAAGGCAGCCTTGTCAATTTTTTCTACGGTTCCCGGAATTGTTACCTGAGTGAGAGTTTTGTTATATGCAAAAGCATATTGTCCTATGCTTGTTACTTTTTTATCTGCTATCTTTTTAGGAACGGTAAGTTTTGTTGCAGTTCCGGTATAACCGTTAATTTCTACACTTCCGTCTGAAAGCAGACTATATTCAAAATCATTCCATGTTAGTGCTTTTGCTTCTGAGGCTGAGGCAAAAATTGAAAAAAGTGAGATAACGGTAATTGTAAACAATAGAATTTTTAATATTTTCTTCATAGAGAAAACCTCCATTATTATAATTGTTTAGTTTTTCTGTGACTTGATCTGTTTTATGTCAACCACCACATCGGTATCACCGCTTTCTTAAAATATTCGTCTGTAGGTTCATTATATACAAATAATATAGCGTTGTCAATATATATTTACAATAAAAGTGTTTACAGATATAAATATTTGTGTTATATTATTGATAAAGAAAGGGTGATTTTATGGCAAGTCAGAATCAGGAAAACTTCAAAAGAGGCTGTGCGGAGCTTATGGCTCTTTATCTTCTTTCAAAAGAGGATTTATACGGATATCAGATATGTCAGCTTATGGAAGAAAAAAGCGAGGGCAGATTTACAATGCTTGAAGGCTCACTTTATCTTATTCTTTATAAGCTGGTTGAGCTTGGACACCTCACAGCCTACAGTAAGCTTGTGGGAAAAAGAAGAACAAGAAAATATTATCATCTTGAAGACTCAGGTAGAGAATATCTCTACGAGATGATGCACGAATATGACGAGGTTTCAAAGGGCATATATCTTATTCTTGACCGAGATACTAACGTGAAGGATTTTTTTGTTGAAAAAAATGTGAGAAAGGCTTCAGGTAAATAAGCTTTTTCATCAAGCGGAGATAGAAATGATTAAGATTGAAAAAGATATTAAAAAGTATATTGATGAAGTCGAGGAATATCTCGTCTGTATCGGCAAAGATAAAAAGAACATAATTGATGAAATCAGAAAATCCATTTATGTTTATGCCGAAGAAAACGGAATATCTGACATAGGCGAGGTTTACGACCATTTCGGTACACCGGAAGAAATTGCAAGTCAGCATCTTTCAGCGGTTGACCCGAAGAAGATAAAAAAGGCTGTCAGTATTAAGAGAATCTTTACTGTCGCAATGGCGATAATTGTTTCAATGGTTGCAGTTATGATTATTATTGAATTAATTGACAGCCATAAAGAGACCCACGGAACATTTGAGGACACAATAATTATTTACGAAGGTGAAGTAGACTTTGATAAATGGGTTTCCTATGTAGATGAAAGTATGAATGCAGAAATTATAGAGGAGAATGCAAAAATAAAGGAGAAAGCAAAATGAAAAAAGTAGTTTCAGTTTTATTGAGTGTTATGATTATGTTTACTTTAAGTGTTCCTTCGCTTGCGGTGGATAACACCGATAACGCGAATACAGTTATTGAGTATCTTGAAGACGGTTCGTGCTTTATAACTACTATTACAGTTGTTGAAGAGAATTCAACCTATGCAACTAATACAAAGCAAGTGTCGAAATCGACATCATACAAAGATGAAGACGGTATAGTTTGCTGGAAAGCAACACTGCAGGCTTCTTTCAGATACACAGGAAGTTCAGCAACTTGCACCGAGTCAGATGTAACATATACAGTCAGCAACTCAAAATGGAAAATTACTTCTGCAACAGCTTCAAAAAGCGGTAACACCGCAACGGCTGATGTAACCGCAAAGAGATACACACTCGGAATACCGGTGGAAACGCTGAATAGAACCATCACAATGACCTGCTCAGCAAACGGAACAATTTCATAAAATAAAAGGGGCTTTTCAAAAGCTCCTTAATTTTTTTCTTTTAAACCTTGTAATTATTCTCTCATACAGTTATAATATATAATAGATTAATATCGAAAACGGAGAGGAAGAATATGAAAGAAGAAAAATTTCTCATTGTGGGGGCAGGCAGAAGCGGTATTGCCGCAGGAAAAATGCTCCTCAGCCTCGGAAAAGAGATTGTAATTTACGACGGCAACACCGACCTTGATACAGAGGCGGTGAAAGAAAAAATCGGCACAACAGAGGATATACTTTTCATTCTCGGTAAGATTCAGGAAAACGATTTCTCAGGTATTGACAAGTGCGTTGTAAGCCCGGGTGTGGCTCTTGATACACCCGTTATGAAAGCTGTAATTGAAAAGGGTATTCCTGTTATAGGTGAAATTGAGCTTGCCTACCTTTACGATAAGGGTCAGGTTATTGCTATTACAGGTACAAACGGAAAAACCACCACAACCTCCCTTACATACGAGATTGTTAAAAGCTTTAACGAAGACACCCTTCTTGTGGGTAACATTGAAATTCCTTATACCGGTCTTGCACTTACTTCAAAGGAAAAGGGCGCAACTGTTGCGGAGATAAGCTCATTCCAGCTTGAAACAATGCACACCTTCAAGCCTAAGGTAAGTGCAATCCTCAATATCACCCCCGACCACCTTGACCGTCATAAGACAATGGAAAACTACATTGAAATCAAGAAATCCATCGCTAAAAATCAGGGCGAGGATGATTACTGTGTGCTGAATTACGAGGACGAGATTCTTCGTGAATTCGGAAAGACACTTAAATGCAAGGTGGTTTACTTCAGCTCCGAGCACCAGCTCAAAAACGGCATTTACTATAAGGACAACATTATCTATATTGCAAAAGACGGCAAGGCTGAGGAATTCTGCGACGTAAGAGAAACTAACCTTGTAGGTGTACACAACTACGAAAACATTATGGCGGCTCTGGGTATTACTATGAGCTTCGGTGTGCCTCTTGATGTAATTAAAAAGGCTGTTATGCGCTTTACCGCAGTTGAGCACAGAATTGAATTTGTCTGCGAGAAAAAGGGCGTAAAATACTATAACGACTCAAAGGGAACAAACACCGACGCAGCAATCAAGGCTATTGATGCTATGCCATCAGAAACGGTGCTTATTGCAGGCGGCTATGACAAAAACGGTGACTATACCGAATGGGTAAGCCGTTTCCCCGGTAAGGTGCGTAAGCTTGTGCTTATCGGTCAGACAAGAGAGAAAATTGCCGACGCGTGTATGAAGGCAGGCTTCAGGGATTTCTGCTATGCTGAAAGCCTTGAAGAAGCAGTTAAAATCTGTGCCGAAAGTGCAAAGGAAGGCGACTGCTGTCTGCTCTCTCCTGCCTGCGCAAGCTGGGGTATGTTTAAAAGCTATCAGCAAAGAGGTACAATGTTCAAGGATTTTGTAAGAGAATTAGAGGATTAAATTATGAGAAAGATTGAGCTTTCAAAGACAGGGCTTATGGTGCCCGATATTGCAATAGGCTGTATGAACTATTGCGGAAAAGAAGAGAAAGAAATTGAAGTGCTTGTAAAAACCGCACTTGAAAAGGGTGCAAACTTTTTTGACCACGCCGACATTTACGGGGGCGGTGAAAGTGAAAGAAAATTCGCTTCAGCTGTTAATATGAACGGTGAAAAAAGAAGCAAAATGATTCTTCAGTCAAAGTGTGCAATCGTTCCCCACGCAAGATACGATTTTTCAAAGGAGCATATTCTGAAAAGCGTTGAAGGCTCACTGAAAAGACTTCGCACAGATTACCTTGATGTGCTTTTGCTTCACAGACCCGACACTCTTTTTGACGAAGAGGTTGCAGAGGCTTTTTATGAGCTGAAAAAATCAGGCAAGGTACGCTTTTTCGGCGTTTCCAATCACAACCCTATGCAGATGCAGCTTTTAGAAAAAATCACAGGTGAAAAGCTTGTTGCAAATCAGCTTCAGTTTGGAGTAGCCCACTGCGAAATGATTGCAAACGGCATCAACGTAAATATGAAAACTCCCTCAGCAAGCGTAAAAGACGGTGCAGTGCTTGAATACTGCCGACTTACGGACACAACAATTCAGGCATGGGGCCCCGTAAGAGGTACAGTCAAGGGCAAGACAATTTTTAATGACGAAAACTGCAAAGAACTTCTTAAAAAGCTTGAGGAAGTGGGAAGCGAATACGGCCTTTCAAAGGAAGCTACGGCAATTGCGTGGATTCTCAGACACCCTGCAAATATGCAGGCAATTCTCGGCACAACAAACGTAGACAGACTCAATGACTACCTTACAGCAAGCGGTGTAAAAATTGACCGTCAGCTCTGGTATGATATCTACGCTGCAGCAGGAAACAACCTTCCTTAAATGCAAAATGCTAAATGCAAAATGCAAAATTGCGCTATAAGTTTTATTAACGATAAAAGGACAATCCGCCAAATAAAGCGAGTTGTCCTTTTTACGTTTGTTGTTTCTGACCCCGATGGGTGTCATTACGGATTAAATCCATTAGTTGGCAAAAGCCCTCTCCGACAAATGCTTCGCATTTGCCACCTCTCCCGCAGGGAGAGGTAAGAGTAATTTAGTATATCTATCTTGCCGTCCCCTTTTGGGAAGACGGAAGGGGGAATTTTGCATTTTGCATTTAGCATTTAAAAAGAGCCTTTCGGCTCTTTTTATGGGGTGATTTTGTTTGTGGTGATGAGTTCAGCGCCGAAGTGTGCCATTACGTCGGCATAAATGGTGTTGTCAACAGTCCATGCGCCGATAGTAACGCCGTTTTCTCTGGCGTATTTGATAGCCCTATGACATTTTATAAAATCTTTGAAGTAGAAATTGATTCCGAAGTTATTCTCGATACAGAAATCAATTTCCTCTATAGTCGGATTGTGGCGGAGATAAAGAATGGTTGCGTCTTTATCAAGCTTTCTGTATTCCGTAAGGAAATCTCCGTTAAAGGAAATGAAAACAGCCTTTTCTGAGAGATTGAATTCAGAAATGATTTTCTTAAGAGAGGGGAGATACTTGGTGTCGCAATTTTTGATTTCAATAACGGGGATGATTTTACCGTCATCAACGCATACCTGAAGATATTCCTCAAGAGTGGGAATAGGCAGAGTTCCGTACTTTTTGATTCCGTTTCCTGAGTCCATCTGTATTTCCCTAAGCTCATCAAGAGTGAAATCTTTTACAAAACCCTCACCGTTTGTGAGATTGCTGATTTCGTCGTCGTGGATAACTACCCACTTGCCGTCCTTTGTGGTGTGAATGTCACATTCCATACCCCAGAAGCCTGCTTCAGCTGCACCTTCAAAAGCGGGGATTGTATTCTGCGGATAAACACCTGAAAAGCCTCTGTGAGCAATAAGCTTCGGTGGGTTTTCGTTGTGCTGTGAAATTGAAAGACTGCTTGGAATGGTGGGGATAAACTTATACGGCACCGTAATACCAATAAGAATAAGAACAAATACAGCAGCTGTTATGAGGGCAATTTTCAGCCCTTTTCTCTTTTTCATTTAACTTCCTCCTTGTGAGTGATAAGTCTATTATATCCGTTAAGGAGGAAAAAGGCAACAGTTATTTGTAATAAGCTATTTTGTAGGGATTCTGATACGCACTGAGAAAAGCTTTAAGCGTTGTTCTCGTGTTTGAGCCGGGGTCGTTGATTGTAAAGTTTGCCGCAGAAAGTGAAGTGGTGTTTGAGGTGTGTCCCGTAACAACAACCCAGTGCTGCTTTCCTCCTGTGCTTTTTGCGCCGAAGATTACGGGCTTTCCGCTGCTGAGCACAGAATAGATTCTCGAAAGATGATTTGCCGAGGTCACAAGCTCGGTGTAGTAATTTTCAGGCCAGTAAAGAGAGCCTGAGGCTGTGTAGGTCAGCTGATTACGCATATTTGTAGGAGTGACCGTACTTCCCAGTCGGTGGCTTTCCGTCATAGCAAGAGCCGTTGTTGTGCAGCCGATTGTGCCTATTGTACCTCCCTGTGAGCCGATTGTAACATTTTTCCAGCGTGAATCCGTCTGCTTATAGGAGGGTACGGAAAGAGAGATTTTTCTGAAGGATTCGGGAGTTCTTTGAAGATAAGCTGAGGAAACGTAGCCTATTTTTATACCCTCGTAGATAATCTTGCTGAAGGTGCTTCCCACGGAAATAACCGTAACCGAAGTGCCGTGAGAAAGGGTGTCCTTGATTGCGTAAGAAGTGTTGTTGCCCTTTCTTACGTTGAGAACACTTCCCGGGGTATTTACGTATGCTCTGAAAGCAGAGGATCGAGGTGTGATGTAATCACTGTGGGAGTAGCCGTATTTTCCGTCGGCATATTCCACCTTATACCATGAGCCGCTTTTTCCGTAAATTGCCACAGCCTTTTTGTTGGCAATTGAAGTGATAACCTGAGAGGAAGAAGAAGCACTTTTTCTTACGTTCAGCCGTCCTCCTGCAGTCTTTACAGTGCCTGCTGCTAAGTCAGAAGCAAAGGCTGATACTGAGAAAATAACACTGAACATAAGCAGTGTTATAAAAAGGGGTAAAATTCGTTTTTTCATTTTAAACCTCCGTGATTTTTTTGCTGAGAGTCTTATGGAAAAAACTCAGCAGGAGAAATTGTATCACGGAAAAGGTGCTTTTCGCGTTGGAAAATATAGCCTCAGGTAAAATGAAGCTGTTTTTTTATGTTTTATCTTGAACATTTCATAAAAGTGTGGTAATCTATTAAATAAGGTTAAAAAGACAGATATTTTATTTATGATAAACGGAAAGGAAGCGAAGAACAGTGACAGAACGCGTTGCAGAAAAAATACAGGAGCTGAAAAGAATTCAGTCCGAAGAATACTACAAGAAAAAAGATGCAGACCTTTATGCTTGGGAGCTTACCGAAAAGGACGAAAGAGGTAAGGAGGTTCCCATTACCATAACAAACGAAGAATATGAGGCTCTTATTGCCGCATCAAACGGCGTAAACACTCTTGCAAGCCGAAACAACGTTGCAAAGGGTCTTAACGTAATTGCTGTATGCACAATCGTTGTGGGCTTCATTATCGGCTTTGCACTTATGACCTTTGCGGAAAGCTCAGGTTTTGTATATTTCTCAATTACAATGCTTCTCAGCCTTCTTATGGCTGCATTGTTCTGGGGCCTTGCAGAAGCAATCAAGCTTTTACAGCAGCTTATCGACAGAAAAACTGCAGAACGACCTGCAGAAGTTGCAGATGCTCCTGTTTCTCAGACTCAGGCACAGCCTCAGCCTCAGCAGATTCCCGTACAGATGCCTGTAGCTGCCGCACGTCCTCAGGCTCCTCAGTATCCTGCTTATGTTCAGCCTCAGGTTCAGGCACAGCCTCAGTATCAGGTTACATACACAACTGCAGCGCCTCCCTTTGTTCAGGTACAGCCTCAGCAGTATGTGCAGCCTCAGCAGGTACAGTATCAGCAGGTGCCTCCCACAATGCCGAGATAAAGCTAAAACAAAAGCACTTCCAAACGGAAGTGCTTTTAATTTATCTCAAATTATATCCGAATGTTTATCTCAGATTTTAACCGAATGCGGGAAAGAACTTTTTAATAAGCTCAGTGAAGAAGTTTCTGATTGATGCGAACATCTTTCTGATAAAGCCGAGGTAACCGCCGCCGAAATCGTCTTCGTCATCTGTTGCATCAGGTCCTTCGACGGGTGACATAACGCCTGAGGTTTTGTCGCCGCCTGCAACAAAGTCGGTGAGCTTTAAGAACTGAGGATATTCACTGTAAGTGAACACTGTCATATTCTTGTCTCTTAAAAACTGCATAGCCATAGCATCCTGAGGTTCGGGCCAATGGTCGTGGAGACAGTATTTGATGAACCAGGTTGTTTCAGGGAAAAGACAGGTTGAAGCGTCAATTTTCTTGTCGGGTGAAAGGAAACGCTTATCCATTTCGCTCATTGAAGCAATGTGGCTGTCTGAAAGAGTTTCGCCGTAAAGAGCGCAGGTTGCACCGAATGAGGAAAGCTCTGTTTCAGCGTAAAAGTCGCCGTTATAATCAGCTTCGGGGCCAAGGGGAACAACGGGAGTGTCATACTTTGAAACGACCATAAATCTCATTCCGTCAGATTGGAGTTTTTTCATTGTATCGTAGCACTTGAGCTGAACGTTGTTGTGGTAATCCCTTGCCTTTGAGATAAGTCCTGCAAATTCAGCTTTAAGCTCAGGAGTGTTGAAGGTAAAGTCGATTGCTTCTTCAAAGTATTTGTCGGGAATCATTGACCAGAAAGCGGGAAAGGTGCCGTAGGTAGCACGGATGATTCTCGGAAAAATATCGTCAATGATGTTGTAAAGTGCCTTTTCGAGAAAGTCTGTAGCAACGCCCAGCGCTCTTGCCTGATTCAGGAAGTTCACATAGGCAATTACAAAGCTGTTCATTCCCGGATCTTCAATTACTACGTTGTTTGTGAGATAGTAATCAAGAAAGGTGTTGATGTTGTCTGAGTCAAGGTCGATATTGCCCGAGAAAAGAGCACCTAAAACGTACATACCCATTGTGCCGGGGATATACATTACAACATCGTCAACTTTGTCAATGTTCTCTCCCGCCTCAAGATAAGCATTTACAACGGATATACCAAGGCAACGGCCCATGATATCAACCTGAGAAACGCCCTTTTCCCTGCAGACTCTGTCGATGAATTTCTCAAGAATTTTTGCATTATACTGGGGTGAAAGACGCCAGTCGTAAGGGAAAAGGATGCTGTTTTCGGGTGTGTTTACATCAGAAACGATAAAATCAGATGTAAGAGCATCGCCGCCCCAGCCTGAGCCGTCTGAAGCTTCACCGTTGCTGTCAAGGAGACAGTCCTTGAAAAGAGGCTCAACTGCTTTGTAGATTTCGTCGCAGTATTCGTCGTAATCGTTTGTGAAAATACCCTGAGCAAGCTCCGAGAGAATGGGGGAGAGGGAGTTTGAAATAATAGCGCCTACATCAATGGGCTTGGGGAAAATGATGTTCTCCTCGGTGGGAATGTTATCCTTGTAAATTGTGCAGCCGTAGCCCTTTATGTAAATTACAACATCGTCGGTGCTTTCAACTCTTGCAGCCATAGCGGGAAGGGCTACTGAAAAAGCCATAACCAATACGAGAACAAGAGATAAGAGTTTTTTTGCTTTGCTTTTCATTTTCTTCGCCTCCGTAGGGGATAATACTGTAAGTTTAATAATAGTAGATTAAGTTGTATTTAGTGTGAAGTTTTTATAACCAAATATAATACTTTTTAATAATTTTATGATTTTTGACAATTAAACTTCAATAAGATTGTATTCCTTTGAGCCGAAGCCAAGATTTGCTGATGCTTCTATAGTGAGAAGTCCGTTTCTGCTTTCGATTCTTTCGATAAGATGTGCCTGACCGGGGTCGTCTGTGGCAGCATAAACAAGGTCAATACATGCCTGGTCAATAGCAACGGGGTCGGTTGAAACGAGAATACCTATATCTTTCATACAGGGATCCTCAGCAACGGCACAGCAGTCGCAGTCAACGGACATATTCTTCATTACATTTATATACACCGCATTTTCGCCGAAGTAATCCACAACCGATGAAGCGGCATCTGCCATTGATTCGAGAAAGCTGTCATGGTCAGCAGTCCAGATTTTTTCAGGCTCGCCTGCACCGTGAATGTAGGCCTTTCCGAAAGAAGACGCAATACCGATTGAAAGCTGTTTTATTGCTCCGCCGTAGCCGCCCATGGGGTGGCCTTTGAAATGGGAAAGCACAAGCAGCGAGTCATAGTTCTGCAGATTTTTACCCACATAGTTTTTGTCTATTCTTTTTCCGTTCTTTATTGTAAGAACCATATCAGGGCCTTCGCCGTCCATAATGTCAACTTTGAAGCTGTTGCTCCAGCCGTGTTCCTTCATGGTTTTAATGTGCTTATCCGTAGTGTTTCGTGTGCCCTCATAAGCGGTGTTACATTCCACAACTGTGCCGCCTACATAATCAATGAGAGGCTTCCAGAAATCGGGACGAAGAAAGTTCTGATTGCCCGTCTCACCTGAATGAACCTTGATAGCCGTGCTGCCTTCAAGGGTTTTGCCGAGAAGCTTATAGAGCTCAAGAATTTTTTCGGAAGTTATTGTTTTTGAAAAGTATACTGTAGGTTTCATTTTGTTACCTCCTGTTCCTATTATTCAGTATAACACTGAAGTATATGGGTTGGTCAATAGTTATTTGTAAAAACAGAAAATATTTTTTAAACTTGCTATTTTTTTTATATAGTGATATTATAATTATAACGAAATTTAAGGAGTAATCAGTATGAAAGATATAACCCTTATAATTATGGCTGCGGGCATGGGCAGCAGATACGGAGGCCTCAAGCAGATTGACCCCGTGGGTCAGTGCGGAGAGGTTATTCTTGACTATTCTCTTTACGATGCGATTGAAGCAGGCTTCACAAAGGTAGTTTTTGTAATCAAACATGAAATTGAAAAGGATTTTATGGAGGTTATCGGAAATAAATACGACGGCAAGGTCAAGGTTGAGTTCGCTTTCCAGAATATAGACGATATTCCCGAGGGCTATACCGTTCCCGAAGGCAGAAAGAAGCCCTGGGGTACGGGCCACGCAATTCTTTCGTGCAAAAAGTTTATTGACGGCCCATTTGCTGTTATCAATGCAGATGATTTCTACGGCAAGGACACCTTCAAAAAGATTTATGATGAGCTTACAAGAGATAAGGGCGAAAGCGACAAATATCAGTTCTGTATGGCTGGTTTTAAAATTGAAAACACCCTTACGGAAAACGGCCACGTTGCAAGAGGTGTCTGCGAAACTGAGGGCAACAAGCTGACAGGTATAAGCGAAAGAACAAAGATTATAAAAGACGGAGGAAAAATCAGATTCACCGAAGATGATGGCGAAACCTGGACTGAAATCCCCGAGGGTACAACGGTTTCAATGAACCTCTGGGGCTTTACTGAGGATATGATGAAGGAGCTTGAGACGGGTTTTGTGAATTTCTTTGAGAAAAACAAGGCTGACCTTTCAAGGTGTGAGTATTACATTCCCTTTGCAGTTGACGACCTTATTAAAGAGGGTAAGGCTGAGGTTACTGTTGTTGTAACAGACGAAAAATGGTACGGAGTAACCTACAAGGCTGACAAGCCTGAGGTTGAAAAGGCACTCAGAGAAAAAACTGAGGCAGGAATTTATCCCTCGCCGTTGTTCGGTTAATAATTAAAAAAATAAAGGACCACCAAACGGTGGTCCTGATTTTTTTAAAAGGGGATTATTTCTGCTTTGAAGCTACTCTCTGAACAGCCTTGATGATTTCAACGATGGGGATAATCAGGAAAGCAAGGCCGAGAGAGATAAGGTAAGCTGTAAGGTCGAGGTGTGCAAAGCCGAAGAGATTTGAAAGGAAGTCAACCTCAACAACTGCAGTTGTAAGAAGGAAGGAGCCTATCATTGCACCGTAAAGAGCAACGTTGTGGTGGCCCTTGAATACCATAGCAACTGCTGAGCCTCTCTGTGAGCGCATATTGAATGAGTGAAAGATTTCGCACATAGCCATTGTGAAGAATGCCATTGTCATACCTTCTGAGCTGTCGTGAATGTTTGTCCATGCAAATGCTGCACCTGTCTGGAGACATTCGAGCCATTCGCCGATGTAGAAAGCTGCAACTGTAAGGATACTTACGAGAATACCCTGGTAAGCACAGTCGAAGCCGAGTCCGCCTGCAAAGATACCGTCAGTTTTGCTTCTGGGCTTTCTTCTCATGATGTTTGATTCGGGCTTTTCAAGACCGAGTGCAAGAGCGGGAATACTGTCTGTTACAAGGTTGATGAAAAGAAGGTGGGGAGCTTCGAGAATAGTGAAGCCCATAATTGTTGCAAAGAAGATTGAAACAACCTCTGAAAGGTTTGAGCCGAGAAGGAACTGAATAGCCTTACGGATATTGTCGTAGATTCTTCTGCCTTCGCCTACAGCTGAAACAATTGTTGCAAAGTTGTCGTCTGTAAGAACCATATCAGCAACGTTCTTTGTTACGTCTGTACCGGTGATACCCATACCGACACCGATGTCAGCGCTCTTGATTGAAGGAGCGTCGTTAACGCCGTCACCTGTCATTGCGGTTACGTAGCCCTTCTTCTTCCATGCATTTACGATTCTTGTCTTATGTTCAGGCTGAACACGTGCATAAACGAAAATGTTTTCAACAATCTTTTCAAATTCTTCATCTGAATACTTGTCAATATCTGCACCCATCATTGCCTGGCTGTCATCAGTGAGAATACCGAGCTCTCTTGCAATAGCCTTAGCTGTGTTGATGTGGTCACCTGTAATCATAATAGGTGTGATACCTGCACCGCGGCACTCAACAATAGCGTCCTTAACCTCGGGACGAACCGGGTCAATCATACCTGTAAGACCGATAAAGGTCATATCGTATTCAAGTGACTCTGAATCGAAAGTATCGGGAGCTGAGTCGTACTTTTTATAGGCAACTGCAAATACACGAAGAGCCTTGTTGCCCATTCTTGTGTTTTCAGCTGAAATCTTTTCACGGTACTCGTCGTTCATTTCGAAGACTTCGCCGTTTATGTCAATGTGAGTACACTTCTTGAGAATTTCGTCGGGAGCGCCCTTTGTGAACTGTACAACGCCGTCAGCTCCATTGTGAACGGTTGACATCATCTTTCTTCCTGAGTCGAAGGGAACTTCGCCGATTCGGGGATACTTTTCTGTAAGAGCAGCCTTGGGAAGATCAAGGGTCTTAGCGTAGTTGATAAGAGCAACTTCATCAGGCTCGCCTGTACCCTTGCCGTCCTCTGAAACCTCAGCGTTGGTGCAAAGAGCCATAGCTGTTGCGAGCTGCTTTTCGTCGGGAGCGTAGTGGTCAACAACTGTCATTACGTTCTGTGTAAGAGTACCTGTCTTGTCTGAGCAGATAATCTGTGTACAGCCGAGAGTTTCAACTGCGTTCATTTTACGGATAATAGCGTTCTTTTTTGACATATTGGTAACGCCAATGGAAAGAACGATGGTCATAACTGCAACGAGACCTTCGGGAATAGCTGCAACTGCAAGAGCGATAGCAGTAATAAATGAGTCGAGAGCTACTTCGTAGAACTGACCTTCAGCGCCGCCGATGAAGTGCATTGCAATGTTATAGCCGAAGATAACCACGCAAACGCCGAGAACGAGCTTTGTAAGAATTTTTGAAAGCTGTTCGAGCTTGATTTCAAGAGGAGTCTTGCCTTCTTCTGCAAGTGAGATAGCGTTGGCGATTTTACCCATTTCGGTATCCATACCTGTTGCTACAACAACTGCCTTGCCGCGTCCGTAAACAAGAGTTGAGCCCATGTAAGCCATGTTCTTACGGTCACCGAGAGCAACCTCGTCCTCTTTTGTCTTGCCCATAAGAGCCTTTACAAGCTTTGTAACGGGAACAGATTCACCTGTAAGAGCTGCTTCTTCAATCTTCATGCTTGCACATTCGAAGATACGGCAGTCAGCGGGGATTGCATCACCTGCGTCAAGAAGAATAACGTCGCCTACAACAAGATCTTCACTCTTTACGGTTACAATTTTTCCGTCACGAAGAGTTTTTGTGGTTGCCGCAGACATTTTCTGAAGTGCTTCAACAGCTTTTTCAGCCTTGCTTTCCTGCATAACACCGAGAACGGCATTGATGATTACAACTGCAAGGATAATGAGTGTGTCTGTGGGGAAAAAGCTGTGTCCTGCTGCAGAGGCTTCAATATACTCTGTAACAGCAGAAATTGCAGCAGCAATAATAAGGATGATAATCATCGGGTCTTTCATCTGGTCAAAAAACTTTTTGACAATTGAATCCTTCTTTGCTTCTGCAAGCTTATTCTTGCCGTTTTCCTGAAGCCTTTTCTGAGCCTCAGCTTCGGAAAGACCGTTTTCGGTTGACTTTACGTCAGCGAAAACTTCTTCCACTGAATGTAGATAGTGTTTCATAGATAATGCTTCCTTTCATTTTTATTATGAGCTTTTTATTTTCATAATATAAAAACCTTTAACAGAGAATGCCTCTGTTAAAGGTCTTGCTACCGAATACGGCCCGTAAACCAGCCTGAAGGCGTGTGTTGATTTACGGCTGAGAGCTACTCCCCTTTAGGAAAGTGTTGTGCTGTTGTTAAAATGATAACACACCGAAAAAGAATTGTCAACAATTTACAGTGATTTTTTCGCTTTGTGCGTCTGTAACATCTGAATGCTTTTTCTGATTTTTCAGGTTTTTAATAAGACTGATATAAAGCCATATAACCGAAACTACAGTTGTGACGAGAGCTAAAAGTACATCGTAAACAGTGTCA
>JBGVGM010000030.1:0-21938 GCA_045121655.1 Acutalibacteraceae bacterium
TCATTTTGAATGTCCTCCTTTTGATTTGTTTGATGCAGTTGGTAGCCGCATCTTTATTATATCAAAAGGAGTTTTATTTTCATATGCAACGCTAAAGCTTTTTCTTTCCCCCCAGCACAGCTGGGGGTTGTCTTTAACAAACCAACAGCGGCTAGAAGAAAAATCTTCTAGCCGCTTTACTCATTCGTCAGCAATTTTGCATTTTGCACTTTGCATTTTGCAATTACTTCATCTGTGCCTTGTAGTAATTCATCAGACAGCCCTCAAGGATAATTGTCTTTTCCTCTTCGGTAAGGCCCTTTACATAAAGGGTGATATCCTCAACGGAGTCCTTTGTGATTACCTTTCCGGGAATCTCTTCTGTGCCGTTCTTGATAGCCTCACGGATACCTGGAACATAAACGTAGTCGCCGTCTGTGTAGTTGAACTCTCTTTCCTTGTCGAGAGTGAAGGGAAGAATGCCCCAGTTGATGCAGTTGCTTCTGTAACGCTTTGTTGCAAATTCATAGCAGATATTTGCGAAACCGCCGAGAACCTTCTGGCATGAAGCTGCCTGCTCTCTTGCTGAACCGTCACCGGGACGGCAGGCAAATACGCATGAACCGAACTGAGTGTGCTTTGCCGTTTCCTCTGCGTTGTCTGTAACTTTTGAAAGTGCTTCAATTACTTCAGCTGAGGAGTTGCTTTCTCTTCTCTTTGCTTCTTCAGCGGCTACAGCCTTTGCTCTGGGTACATACTGAGGCTCTCTTCTTGAAAGAGCAAACTCTGAAAGTCTCAGGGGATTTGAACGGTAGGAAGATGTTTCACCGGAGGGAATAAGCTCGTCAGTTGTTGTAACATCGTCGTGGATTACACAGGCGAGCTTTACAAGGAGATTGTCCTCAAGTGCGTACATCTTCGGCCAGTCGGTGATGTTGGGACCGAATTTAAGCTCAGCTTCACTGTCGGGTTTGCCGAAGCCCTGGTAAACTCGCTTTTCGTAAACTCCTGTTTCAAAGCTGTATGTGCTGTCATATTCAGGAATTTCAACGTCTGTTGCAGCTGTAAGAACACCCTTATTAAGAGCAGTTGCAGCAATTGAACGTGAGTCAACAAGAGCAACCGAAGCAAGCTGACCGTCACCGGGCTTACTGCCTTCTCTGTTGGGGAAGTTACGGGTTGTGTGTCTGATTGAAAGACCGTTGTTTGCAGGAACATCACCTGCACCGAAGCAAGGACCGCAGAAGCAGGGTTTAAATACTGCACCGGCTTCAAGAAGCTTACCCTGAACTCCGTTTCGGAGAAGTGCAAGGTTAACGGGCACACTTGAGGGATAAACAGAAAGTGAGAAATAGCCGTCGCCTGTGCTCTTGCCGTCGAGAATTGCAGCAGCCTCGCAGATGTTCTCGAACATACCGCCTGCACAGCCTGCGATAATACCCTGATCAACATAGATTTTGCCGTCAACCACCTTGTCTCTCAGCTTGAAGTCGACCTTGTCACCAAACTGAGCCTTTGCAGCCTTTTCAACCTCGTAGAGAATGTCAGGATTACCCTGAAGCTCGTGAATGGTGTAAGCATTTGAGGGGTGGAAGGGAAGAGCAATCATGCTTTCAATCTTTGAAAGGTCAATTCTGATTGCCATATCGTAGTAAGCAACCTTTTCGGGTGAAAGTGCCTTGTAATCGTCGGGTCTTGCGTGAATTGTGTAGAAATCCTTAACCTTTTCGTCAGTTTCCCAGATTGAGGAAAGACAAGCTGTTTCCGTTGTCATTACATCAATGCCGATACGGAAATCCATACTGAGATTTTTCACGCCGGGGCCTACGAATTCAAGAACCTTGTTTGTAACAAGACCTTCCTTGAATACAGCACCGCAAAGAGCAATTGCGACGTCGTGAGGACCGACACCTCTTCTGGGAGCGTTTTCAAGATAAACGAGAACAACCTCAGGCTTTGCTATATCCCATGTATTGTTGAGAAGCTGCTTTACAAGCTCGGGGCCGCCTTCGCCCACACCCATTGTGCCCAGAGCACCGTAACGGGTATGGCTGTCTGAGCCAAGGAGCATATTGCCGCACTTTGCCATCATTTCTCGTGCGTACTGATGAATAACTGCCTGGTTCGCAGGAACGTAGATGCCGCCGTACTTTTTAGCGGCTGAAAGGCCGAAAACATGATCGTCCTCGTTGATAGTTCCGCCAACTGCACAAAGGCTGTTGTGGCAGTTTGTCATAGCGTAGGGGAGAGGAAACTGCTTGAGTCCGCTTGCTCTTGCTGTCTGAATAATACCCACATAAGTGATGTCGTGAGAAATCATTGAGTCAAACTTGATTCTCATTTTGTCACTGTCGGGCTTTGTGTTGTGAGCACCCAGAATGGAATAGGCAATTGTGCCGTTTCTGTCATTTCTTTCTGAAAGACCCATAGCATTAAGCTGAGCCTTCTGTTCTTCGGGTGTACCGTCAACAAGCTGTCTTCCGTCAACAAGATGCACACCGTGCTTTATAATTTCTAACATTTATATCAATCCTTTCATATTTGAAGTGTTGAGAGTGAAGAGTGGAGTGTGAAGTTAAGGGTCACTTCGTTCCGATTATATCCGTTTCAATTTATTGCTTAACCTTTATATTCATTCCGCCAAAGCAGAAATATAAATTCGGCGGGTAGAATTTAATTAATTTAGCTTTTCTGAAAACGGATATTATTTACTCTTTACCATTTATGGCTTTTTTATTTCGCGGAATGTAATGAGCCGTTTATAAAAGTGTAAAATCGCGACCGCAACTCCACACCTCACTCTTCACACTCCACACTTGAAAAAAGTTACCATCTTCTGTAAACTGCGTTAATCTCTTTATAATATTTCTCGTCAATCTGATTAAGACCGTCCTCGCTGATTCTGAAGCACCAGTTCTTTTCTGTTGTGCCGGGGGTGTTCATTCTTGCATCTGCACCGTAGCCTACCATATCCTGAAGAGCCACGATTACAGTTGCGGCTGAGCTTTTCCATACAGCTTCAATAACTGCTCTGCATGAACCGCTGTAAGGGCCACCCTCACTCCAATTCTGTCCGCCAAAGCAGCAGTAGCGAAGTGCAAAGGCACGTTCTCTGTCGTTTGCTTCAAAGAACCAACCTAAAATGGTATTGTTATCGTGAGTGCCTACATAGGCAGTGCAGTTTTTAGGATAGTTATGAGGAAGGTGAGTGCTGTCACCGTCGGGGTCAAAGCCGAACTGAATAACTCTCATTCCCGGAAAGTTTGTATCCTCAAGAAGCTTAACTACGTCTTCGCCGAAAGTGCCAAGATCTTCAGCAATAATATCAGCGTCGGGTAGAGCTTTCTTGACCTTGTTGAAAAGCTTCATACCCGGGCCGTTTCTCCATTCACCGTTCTTTGCAGTTTTGCTTTCAGCAGGAACAGCCCAGTATTATGCCAAAGCTCTGAAATGGTCAATACGAACCTTGTCGTAAAGTCTCAGACAGGTTGCGATTCGTGTAATCCACCACTTGAAGCCGTCTTTTTCCATCTTGCTCCAGTTGTAAAGGGGATTGCCCCAAAGCTGACCGTCAGCTGAGAAATAGTCGGGAGGTACACCTGCAACGTGGGTAGGTGCAAGACTTTTTTCGTTAATCTCGAAAAGGCCTCTGTTGCTCCATACGTCAACACTGTCACGGCTGACATAAATGGGCATATCACCGAGAATTTTTATATCCTTGCTGTTTGCATATTCCTTAAGCTTTCTCCATTGTGTATAGAAAATGTACTGGGTGAAAGCATAGAAGTCGATTTCGTCTTTGAGAAATTCAACATTTTTAACTGCCTTTTCATAACGGACAAACTTTTCGTCCCATTCCCACCAGGGCTTGTCCTCGTGAAAAGCCTTCAGCGCCATAAATACGGCGTAGTCCTTTACCCAGCTGTTCTGCTCCAGAAAAAGGGAAATAAGCTGTCTGTCATCATCTGTAATACGTGAAAAAGCCTTGCGGAGAGTTTCCGTTCTTTTGCTGTAAGCGAAGGCAGAATCTGTTACATAAATTGAGCCGTGATACTCGTTTTCTCTCAGCTCTTCCTCTGTAATAAGACCGCTTTCAAAAAGTGTGAGAGGGTCAATAAGACTGATGTTTCCTGCAAAGGCACTTACTGAGCAGTAGGGTGAACCACTCATATCCACAGGGTTCAGAGGCAGTACCTGCCACAGATGAAAGTCCATAGCAAAAAGTCTGTCAATAAACTGTTTAGCCTCTTTGCCCATTACGCCTGTGCCGTATTTTCCGGGCAGTGAGGTAAGGTGCATAAGCACACCTGCTGTACGTCTTTGATTCATTTTTTATCTCCAATTCCATTCCGGCAGCGAATCTGCCAACTTAAGTTTTTATTATACTATATAACTGCATAAACTTGCAAGGTGTTTTCGGACTTTTTTTAGTTTGCAGTGGGGTTTTCTTTCGATAAAAAATCTTGAAAAAAATCATATTATATAGTATAATTAATTGATTATGCCAAACTATGTGTAAAAAAGGAGGCTGACACAATGTTTGTTGACAAGGCGGTCATAAAAATCAAAGCAGGTGACGGCGGTAACGGAGCAGTTGCTTTCCACCGTGAAAAGTACATCACCTCCGGTGGTCCTGACGGCGGCGACGGCGGAAAAGGCGGCGACATTGTTTTTGTGGTTGACACCAACCTTTCTACGCTCAACGATTTCAAGTATAAAAGAAAATATAAAGCACCCAACGGTTCTGACGGTCAGGGCGGCAGACGTAACGGAAAAAAAGCCGAAGACCTTATAATTAAAGTGCCCAAGGGTACAATCATCAGAGAAAACGAAAGCGGCGTTATTATGGCAGATATGTCCACCGACGATAGCTTTATTGCTGCAAAAGGCGGCAGAGGCGGTTGGGGTAACAGTCATTTCGCAACAGCTACAAGGCAGACTCCCCGTTTTGCAAAGCCCGGTACTCCCGGTGAAGAGTGGGAGGTTACCCTTGAATTAAAGCTTCTTGCTGATGTTGGACTTTTAGGCTTTCCGAATGTAGGTAAATCAAGCTTTATCTCCGTTGTAAGCGAGGCAAAGCCCATTATCGCTGACTATCACTTTACAACAATCACTCCCGTTTTAGGTGTGGTTTCAAGAGGCGAGGGCAATTCGTTTGTTATTGCTGACATTCCCGGTCTTATTGAGGGCGCAAGTGAGGGTGTAGGTCTCGGACATGCTTTTCTCCGTCACGTTGATAGATGCAGAATGCTTGTACACATCGTTGATGTTGCAGGCAGTGAGGGCAGAGACCCTAAAGAGGATTTTGAAAAAATCAACCTTGAGCTGGAAAGATTCAACCCTGAACTTTCCGAAAGACCTCAGATTGTTGTAGGCAACAAAATTGACCTTGCAACCGACGAGCAGAGAGAAGAATTCAGAGCTTATATTGAAGAAAAAGGCTACAGATACCTTGAAATGTGTGCTCCTATTACTGAGGGTACAAAAGAGGTGGTTGATGCAATTCTTGAAATGCTTTCAACCCTTCCTCCCGTGATACAGTATGAGAGCGAGGAAATTCCCCTTGAAACTCTTCTTTCAAAGCAGAATACAGGCTTTGAAATTACTGTTGAGGACGATGTATACATCGTTGAGGCACCCTGGCTTATCAGAATTATCTGCCACACCGACCTTGACGACTACGAATCACTTCAGTATTTCCAGCGAGTGCTTATTTCAAGCGGTATTATTGATGCGCTCAGAGAAAAGGGAATCAATGAGGGTGACATTGTAAGTATTTACGATTTTGAGTTTGAATTTATGAATTAAGGATAACAAAATGGAACGATTTTATAATAAAGATTGCGATGTGAACAGTCTTAGTCCCCTGACTCTCGCTTTTATGGGTGACACGGTCTTTGATATGTTTGTCCGTGAAAGGCTTATATGTCAGGCGAACAGACCCGTAAATAAGCTTCACAACCTTGCTTCAAAAACTGTAAATGCCGCTTTCCAGGCAGAAGCAGTAAAGAAGATTATGGATATTCTCACAGAGGAGGAAACAGCGGTTTTCCGTCGTGGCAGAAACTGTCACACCAACCATAAGGCGAAAAATGCAACTGAGGGCGATTACCACTACGCAACAGGCTTTGAGGCACTTTTCGGTTATCTTTATTTAAAGGGTAATATGGAAAGGCTCAGAGAGCTTTTCAATATGATTGTTGAGGAGGAAAAGGAAAATGAGTAATGACGGCTTCTGGCTCATTAAAACCATAGACAGAAAAACAAACGTGAAAGGTGCGCCATACCTTGATATGATGCTCTGCGACAAAAAGGGCGAAATTTCAGCGAAGCTCTGGGACTACAGCGAAATCAACCACGGAGCATACGAGGCAGGCGACCTTATAAAGGTAAGAGCGACAGTAACTCAGTTTAACGGCACCGACCAATTGAGAGTAGAAAAAATCAGAAAGGTAACTCTTACCGACGGCGTAAATATTTCCGATTTTGTTCCCACAGCCGAGTATTCAGGCGAAATGATGCTCGGCACAATAATGAATGTAATTGCTTCAGTTGAGGACGAGGAACTTAAAACTCTCACCTACGCTCTTGTAAAGGACAGAGAAAAGGATATTCTAACCTGGCCTGCAGCATTCAAGCTTCATCACGCTATAAGAGGCGGACTTCTGTACCATACTCTTTCTATACTCAAGCTTGCTGAGGGCGTTGTAAAGCTTTATCCCTCGGTAGATAAGGATTTGCTTTACTGCGGAATTATCGTGCATGACCTTTGCAAAATTGACGAATTTGACCTTAACCCTGCAGGTCTTGTTTCAGCTTACAGCGTAAAGGGTGAATTAATCGGCCACCTTGTAATGGGTGCTATGAAAATTGAACAGAAGGCACTTGAGCTTGGAATTTCTTCTGAAAAAGCTATGCTTTTAGAGCATATGGTAATTTCCCACCACGGTCAGCCTGATTTCGGTGCGGCTGTAAGACCAATGTTCCTTGAAGCTGAAATACTTAGCCAACTCGACACTCTCGATGCAACTGTTTATGAAATCACAAGTGCTGTTTCCGACGTAAAGCAAGGGGAGTTCACAGGCAGAATGTGGGCTCTTGACAACAGGAAGCTTTATAACCACGGCAGAAAAGAGTGTCTTCCCAAGGCAAATCTTGAGTAATTTTCCTCTTTTTCTTGAGGACTATTGGCAAAAAAGTGTCGCTTTTTGGTGGAAAATTGAGTAAATTTGCAGAAATTCAGAAAATAGTGTTGCTTTTTTTCTGAAAAAATGTGATAATATGTAGTACATTTAATATGGGGTGTTATGTCTGATGAGAGTAATTACAGGTACGGCAAGAGGAAGACGTCTTTTAACCCTTGAGGGTGACGATGTAAGACCTACAACCGACATTGTAAAGGAAGCCCTTTTTTCAATCATACAGTTTGAAATTGAGGGCAGAAAGGTTCTTGACCTTTTCGGCGGATGCGGACAGCTTGCAATTGAAGCTCTTTCAAGAGGAGCTCACAGTGCAGTAATTGTAGACGCATCAAAAAAGAGCGTTGAGGTTATAAAAAAGAATCTTGAAACAACAGGTTTTTCTAAGCAGGCTGTTGTGCTTAATACAGACGCAATTTCATTTCTTTCAAGAAGAAGCGAAAAGTATGACATCGCATTTATTGATCCCCCTTATTCAGTTGGCCTTATTGAAAAGGCTCTCTTGAAAATTTCAGATGTTATGAATGAGGGCGGAGTTGTAATTTGCGAAGCACCTTTCAAGGACGAGCTTCCCGAAACAGCAGGTACGTTCAGTCTTAAGAAAAAATACCGCTACGGTAAAACAGGACTTTTCGTATATCGCTTCAGTGAAGGGAGCGATGACTGATGAAAGAGAAAATCGCAATTTATCCCGGTTCCTTTGACCCTGTAACAAGCGGTCATCTGGATATAATCAGAAGAAGTGCGGGTATGTTTGATAAGCTGATTGTGGCTGTTATGTCAAACCACCGCAAAATGGGCTCCTACGCTTTCACGGTTGAGCAGAGAGTGGAATTTATCAGAAAATGTACAAAGGATTTGCCCAATGTTGTTGTTGATTCTTCAATGGGACTTCTTGCGGATTACGCCAAAAAGCAAGGCGCAATCGCAATTATCAAAGGCCTTAGGGCTGTGTCCGATTTTGAAGATGAATTTCAGCAGGCACTTATTAACAAAAAGCTCAACGCAGATACAGAGACCTTATTTATGGCTGCCAACACAGAGCACATGTTCCTCAGCTCCAGTATGATAAAGCAGGTGTGCGTACTTGGCGGTGACGTTTCTCCGTTTTTACCGGAGGAGATTGCACAAGAGATAATTGAAAAGCTAAAGAAAGGGTGAAGACAATGTCACATTTTTATGATTTAGAAACAGACCTTGACACAGAAGTAGAAGAAGAATTTGAAACTCTTCAGTCAAACACAATCGAAACCGAGGAGGAATACGAGGAGATTACCGAATTCGGCACCTACGACGAAGCAGCAGCTGAGGATAAGTGGGGCAGCATGGAATTTGATAAGCTCATTATCGAAATGGAATCTCTCGTTTCAAGAGGCAAGAAGTACTTCTTCTCAAAGAAAAAGAGAGTTGTTGAAGCTGAGGAAATTGCAACACTTTCACAGTATATCCAGAACAAGTTCCCACAGGAAATGATTGATGCAAAGGCTATTCTCGACAACGAGGCTGCAATTGTAAGCCAGGCTACAAGAGAAGCTAACGAAATTATTGCAAATGCACGTAAGCAGGAAGCTGAAATTGTTGCAAACGCAAGAAGCTTCTATGCATCAACAACTGACAAGGGTAAGAAGGACGCTGAAGAAATCCTCAAGAGAGCAAAGGCTCAGGCTGAAACTATGGTTCAGGAACACAACATTACCCGTATGGCAAGAGAACAGGCTGAACAGATCAAGACCAACACAGAAGTTCAGGCAAAGAATATGATTGCAGAAGCAACGGCTCAGTGCAACGAACTCAAGGCACAGTCAAGAGACTGGGCAGTCGGTGTTGTTCAGGGCGCACACAATTTTGTGGTTTCAAGCCTTGCAGGTTACCAGAACGTTGCTAAGACAAGCCTTGATCAGATCAACGAAGTTAACAGAAATTTCCAGGCTGAATACAACAAGCAGACAAACGTTCTCGGAATGAACGAATAAATTAAAATCCTTGAGCAATAAAGCTCAAGGATTTTTTATTACAAAAACTCATAAAGAAGCTTGTGCATTGACTAATCATACACTGAAGGTGTGCTTCATAGCCGAAGGCTGCTTCATTTTTCATGTGCCGCAAGGCACGCTTCATTTGAAAAAGCACCCCGAAGGGTGCTTTTGATTTTTTATTATACGCCACCGCCGACTGAGCCGTCCCAGGTATCTACTTCTGTAGCCTTCATTTCTTCTTCGTCAAACCAACGTGTTGTTACAGCCTTGGTTTCTGTGAAGAATCTGAATGCGTCCTTACCGAGACAGTGGAGGTTGCCGAAGAATGAGAGCTTGTGGCCTGTGAAGGGGAATACGCCAACGGGTACGGGAATACCAACGTTAACACCAACCATACCGCCGTCTGTTCTCTTTGCGAATTCTCTTGCATAGTAGCCGTTCTGTGTGAAGATTACTGAGCCGTTTGCAAAGGGGTTGTCGTTCATAATCTTAAGGCCTTCTTCAAATGTCTTGACTCTCTTGATGCAAAGTACGGGTCCGAAGATTTCCTGTGTACCTACTGTCATTTCTTCAGTTACGTTGTCAAGAATTGTGGGACCTACATAGAAGCCGTTTTCATAGCCTTCAACCTTAGCATCTCTACCGTCGAGAACGAGAGTTGCGCCTTCTTCAATACCCTTGTTGATCCAGTTAATAACGCTTTCCTTGTGCTTAGCTGTTACAACGGGGCCGAGCTTTGATTCGGGAAGGTAAGCAGGACCGAGGGTAAGCTCCTGAGCAAACTTTTTGAGAAGTTCAACAAGCTTGTCAGCGATGCCTTCCTGAGCAACAACAACGGGAAGAGCCATACATCTTTCGCCTGCGCAACCGAATGATGAGTTAATGATACCTCTTGCTGTTCTTTCAAGAGCAGCGTCGTTGAGAACGAGTGCATGGTTTTTAGCTTCGCAAAGGCACTGAACTCTCTTGCCTGTTGATGAAGCTTCCTTATATACGTGAAGACCAACTGAAGTTGAGCCTACGAATGTGATACCCTTAACGTCGGGGTGCTTGAGAAGAAGGTCAGCTTCAACTCTGCTGCAGGTTACAAGGTTTACAACACCCTTGGGAAGACCTGCTTCAAATAAAAGCTCGTTGATTCTCATAGCTGTCATCGGTGTCATTGAAGCAAGCTTAAGAACCATTGTGTTACCTGAAACGATACAGCAGGGAACCATCCAGCCCATAGGAATCATACCGGGGAAGTTGAATGGTACGATACCGCCGAAAACACCAACGGGTTCATAGTAGAGAGTTGTGTCGTAGCCGTTTGAAGTGTCTCTCATAGCATCGCCCATAAGAAGTGAGGGAGCTGAAAGAGCGTGTTCAACGGGTTCCTTAACCTTGAGGATGTCACCCTTTGCTTCTGAAAGAACCTTACCGTGTTCGAGAGCGCAAAGTTCAGAGAGCTCGTCCATATGCTCAATAAGAAGCTCACGGAATTTATAGAGAACCTGAGTTCTCTTCATAACGGGTGTGTTTGACCATGCGGGGAAAGCAGCCTTTGCTGACTGGATTGCAGCTTCAACCTCGTCTGCTGTACAGCAGGGAGCTTCAGCAATTACGTCACCTGTGCTGGGGTTATAAACAGGCATGTACTTTTCTGTCTTTGATTCCAGCCACTGGCCGTCAACAAAATATTTCAGTCTTTTAATCTGATCCATTTTTATGTACTCCTTTGAATGAATTTGTATTTCAAACTTTACCACTTTATATTAAGCCACAAAATTAAAAATAAATCAATAGAAATCGGTAAATTTTCCCTATGAAATGATAATCTTTTCTGCTGTTTCTCTCAGCATTTCTTCGGCTCTGTTTTTAATTTCATTGAAAGGCAGGTGAAGAGGATTGGTTTCGTAAACCTCGCTTATACCGTTTCTTTTTATATCCTTCATATCAGCATCATTAAGTCCCACAACGGCAATAACCTTTGTACCTTTGCTTTTCTTTGCAACGGCAAAGGGTACCTTTCCCATGACGCTCTGAAAGTCCATTTTGCCCTCACCGGTAATCACAAGGTCAGCCTCTTTTGCTTTCTTTTCAAAATCGGTCATAGTGAGAATACATTCGCTTCCGCTTATAAGGGAGGCAGAAAAAAAGCTTATCATACCAAAGCCGAGTCCACCTGCAGCGCCTGCTCCTTTGACTTTTGAAAAATCTATGCCGAGAGTTTTTTGGGTAACTTCAGCAAGATTCATAAGCCCCTTGTCAAGAAGCTTTACGGTTTCTTTGTCGGCACCCTTCTGAGGTGAGTACACATAAGCTGCACCGTTCTCACCGTAAAGGGGATTTTCAACGTCGCAAAGCACAGTGATTTCCGTGCTTTTCACTTTTTCGGGTATACCGCTCAAATCAATTTTATGTACAAGTGAAAGACCTTTTCCGCAAAGAGGAACAGAGTTGCCGTTTTTGTCGAGAAATTTTGCTCCTAAAGCTGCCGCACAACCCATACCGCCATCTGTTGTGGCACTTGAACCGATGCCCAGAATAACCTTTTTTGCGCCGTTTTCAATAGCTGAAAGAATAAGCTGTCCCGTACCGTAGGTGGAGGCGTTTAAGGCATCAGGCTCTTTTTCAATTGTGATACCGCTTGCAGCAGCAAGCTCAATTACGGCAGTGCCATCATGAAGCACGCCGAAAAAGCCCTCTATGTCTCTCATAAGAGGGCTTTTTACCGTTGTCTTTTTAATTTTTCCTCCTAAGGCGCAGAGAAAGGCTTCAACCGTTCCTTCACCGCCGTCAGCCATAGGTATACCGATAACCTCGATGTCACCGTACTTTTCGGTGAGCACTTCCTTTATGATTTCGTAAACCCTCACCGAGGACATAGTACCCTTAAAGGAATCGCAGGCGACAATAACCTTTTTCATTTCAATTCTCCTCTAAATAGCTTTTTACATCTGTAATGCTTTGGAGAACAGGGTAACCCGTAAGCTCCAATCGCTCTTTTGAGTTGTGTCCCGATGAAATGAGAATACAGCTGCAACCGATGTTCTTCGCAACCTCGCAGTCGTGGGTGGTGTCGCCGATGAAAAGCACCTCTTCGGGATTTACACCGTTTTCTTCCATCCATCTTTCGGCAAGCTGAACCTTACTTCTTGCGAAAATATCGCTCATACCAAGAATCTCGGTAAACAGGTGGTCGATACCGAATTCCTCAACCTGCTTCAGCAGTGATTCCTGCTCGGTTGCAGAAACAATCAGCTGTTCTCTGCCTGAGGAAAGCACGTATCTCAGTACGTTTTCAGCTTCAGAAAAAAGGTCGCACTCAAAAAAACGGTTGTAGTATTCACGAACGTAATCTCTTGCCACGCTTTCGAATTTTTCGTTTTCAAAGATGAAACCGATTTTTTCATAAAAGCAGATTACGGGAAAATCGAACAGATCTCTGTACTCCTCAATAGACTTCATAGGGGAGAGATTTCTGTCGGTGAGAAGCTTATTTATGGTTTCATAATTGATTAAAAGGTCGTCAATTATGGTGCCGTTCCAGTCCCACATAATATATTTGAACTTACTCATATTTTAAACATCCTTCTTTCGTTTTAACCTTGCAGAAACTTGCATACGTCGGAAAGTGAGTGGAATTTTTCCATCTCCTCGTCGCTGATTTCTACCTGAAACACCTCTTCAATACGCATTACTACGTCAACAAGCTGAAGACTGTCAAGACCTATTTCCGAAAAGGTTGTCTCTTCGGTAAAAGATTCTGTTTCAAGCTGAAATTCATCTGAAAGAATTCCGCAAAGCTTTTCAAAACAAGTCATAGTTCACGCTCCTTTGCTCTTATCTTAATATTTATAGCTGTACTTTGTCAAGAGAACAGACAAAAGATTCACAATCCAAATACTGTAAGCCTGACCGGAATAAAAAACATAAATAGTGTCAAAAGTAAGTTTATCATAACAAACGAGGTGTATACATATGAAACTTAAACTTATGGAAGTTGCAGCAGTTCTTTCACTTTTTATCTGTGTTATCAGCTGTCTTTCCTTTGAAAAGGAATGCGATACAGTCAGAGGTAAAATTATGCGGCTTCACGTAATTGCAAATTCCGACAGCACTTATGACCAGACTCTGAAGCTTAATGTGCGTGACAGAATACTTTCGGAAAGTGAGAGCATTTTCAAAAAAGCCGGAAGCCTGGAAGAAGCGGAAATCAATATAAACGAGGGACTCCCCAAGCTTCGGGAATGTGCCCAAAAAGAAATAGCAAAGCAGGGTTATAATTACACCGTTTCTGTTAAGGCAGAGCCGTCATACTTTCCCACAAGAACATACGAAAATGTTACCTTGCCTGCAGGGTATTATAAAAGCCTTAAGGTGATTATCGGCGAGGGAAAAGGAAAAAACTGGTGGTGTGTACTTTTTCCGCCGATGTGTCTGCCTGCTGCCGAAAAAGAGGAAGATGTTCTTTCAAATGTACTCGATGAGAAGGAAAAACAGCTGGTGCTTTCAAAGCCAAAATACGAAATCAGATTCTGGATTGTTGAGAAATTTCAGGAATTCAAAATAAGTCACAAAAGAAAAGGCTGAGTTTTATAGAAATCGCTGATTGAAAGCGAAGGAAAATAGTGGTATTATTATAGATGTAAAAACCTTACAAAGGAGAGAAAAATATGAAAACAGAAACCTATGATATTCTTATTGCAGGAGCTTCCACAACGGGTGCGTGGTTTGCAAGAGAAATGGCGAAAAGAGGCCATAAGGTTCTCGTTATTGAAAAGCAGAAAGCAAAAGATGTTTCAAGAGAATACGACATTTTCCACATGGAAAAGTACGAAATGCAGAAATTCGGCATTGAGCTTCCCGAAGAGGACGATGTTGAATACGGCTTTGAATTCGGCTCAACGGGCGGAAAGTCACCTTACGGAAATTACGAGAAGGTGGGCGTAGGCAATCCCATTATAGGTATGCACAAGCACGAGCAGATTATGAAAATGAACAAAAAGGCTGAAGAAGCAGGCGCAAAGATAATTTACGGCGCAGCCTTCACTGATTTTATCCGTGACGAAAAGGGGAAAATCATCGGTGCAAAGTATAAGACAGCAAGAGCTGAAAAGGAAGTTTACTGCAAACTTGTGGCAGACTGCACAGGTATTCCCTCAGCGGCAAGAAGAATGCTCCCTGATACTTCAGTTGTTGAAAACAAGGTACTTGACCCGAAGAATATTTTCTACGTTGTGCTTTATTACATAAAGTATAAGGATAAAAACGTTGATCCGATGAAGCTTCACACCTTTTTCCTTAACTATAAGGCGTGGTCAGCTCCCTCAGGTGACCCCAACGGTGCAATTTTAGGTGTAGGCGGTAACTACTGCTACGAATACGCTGAAGAGATTTTCAAGGATTTCAGAAAGAATGTACCCTGGCCTGAGTATACGGTTGAAAAAATTGAAAAGGGTATGACTCCTTATTACAGAAGCCTTTATTCCTTTGTTGACGATAACTTTATTGCTATGGGCGACACTGCTCAGCTTACAAAGCCCACCTGCGGTGAGGGCTGCAGCTCCTCACTTTATCAGGCAAGAATCGCCGTTGATGTAATCTCACGTCTTCTTGAGCAGGGCAAAGAGCTTACAAAAGAAAATATGTGGCCTATCAATAAAAAATACATGACAGTTCAGGGTAAGGACTTTGATGCTCTCAGACCCATTCTTATCGGTATCGTAGGCTGTACCTATGACGAAGCAGAGTATATGTTCAAAACCGATACTCTTTTCTCACAGAAGATTCTCGGCGGCGGAGGAAATGACCTTGATATCACTCCGGCTGATGTTATTAATATCCTTAAAAATCTCACTATCGGTGTTGCAACAGGTAAGCTCAGAGGACAGTACATAAAGGAAATCATAAAGGGACTTACACAGTTTATAAAAGTTGCAGCTCTTTACGATGCGTATCCCGTAACACCTGACGGCTTTGATGAATGGAAAAAGAAAGCAGATGCACTCTGGAATGAAATCGGCTCCATGGGCGACACCTGCAACAAGGACATTTTAAGTAAGCTTAATAAAATTTAACACTTAATCCCACTCTTTGCTTTAAGAGTGGGATTTTTGAAAGGTTGTTATTTTAATTTTTTCATTTACAAGCACTGCCTTTTGTGATAGAATAAAACAACCAACATAAAGAGGTGAAACATATGAAAGCACCCTTGGCGGACAGAATCCGTCCGCAGACTATTGACGATATGGTAGGTCAGAGACACCTGCTGGGCGAAGGCAAGGCTCTTCGCAACATAATTGAATCAGGTGAGCTTCCCAACCTTATTTTTTACGGTCCGTCGGGAATAGGCAAGACAACTCTTGCTTCAATTATTGCAAGACGCACCAACCGTAAATTCCATAAGCTGAACGGTACTTCAGCATCTACAGCTGACATAAAGGCAATCGTTGCAGAGCTTGACACACTTTCTGCACCAAACGGAATCCTTCTTTATCTTGATGAGATTCAGTACTTCAACAAAAAGCAACAGCAGACTCTCCTTGACTATATTGAAAAAGGGGAAATCACCCTTATTGCCTCAACAACGGAAAATCCCTATTTCTATATCCACGGCGCTATTCTCAGCCGTTCAACTGTTTTTGAATTCAAAAGCATTACACCTACAGACATTGTGCCTGCGGTTGAAAGAGCCTTCAGCTTCCTTTCTCAGGACAGAAACGTAACTATCGAGGCTGAGGACGGTGTTATCAGCTATATTGCTCACGCTTGCGGAGGCGACGTGAGAAAGGCGATAAATTCAGCTGAGCTTTGCGTTTTAAGCACTCTTCCTGACAGTGAAGGTAAAATCCTAATCACAAAGGAAAAGGCTGAGGAGCTTACACAGAAAAGCGCTATGAAATATGACAGGGAGGGCGACGAGCATTACGACATTCTCTCAGGCTTTCAGAAAAGTATTCGCGGCTCTGACCCTGACGCAGCCCTACACTATCTTGCAAGACTTCTGGAGGCAGGCGACCTTCCGTCAGCTACAAGACGGCTTCTTGTCTGTGCCAACGAAGATGTAGGTCTTGCTTATCCTATGATTATCCCTATTGTTAAAGCGGCGGTTGATACTGCACTTATGGTAGGTATGCCTGAGGCAAGAATCCCGCTTGCAAATGCGGTTATTCTCGTTTGCAACTCTCCGAAATCCAACAGCGCTTATATGGGTATAAACGAGGCTATGAACGATATAAGACGAGGTGCAAACGGCCCTATTCCACGTCAGCTTCAGAACAAGCATTTTGACGGCGAGGACAACAATAACAAGGGACAGTTTTATAAATATCCCCACGATTATCCCCACCACTACGTAAAGCAACAATACCTGCCTGACGCAATAAAGCACAAAAAGTATTATGTTTACGGCGACAATAAAAACGAGCAGGCTGCAAAGGATTACTGGGATAAAATCAAAGGAGAAAAATAAATGGAGTTTGCAAAGAAAGCAGAAAGCAAATACGGCAAATATATCTTCTGCTACTTCGTGGGTAACGGCGAAAATCAGGAGAGAATCCACCTTGCAGTAAGTGAGGACGGCTATAATTTTACGCCCCTCAATAATAACGAGCCTGTTATTACACAGACCAAGGGTAAAAAATGTGTCCGTGACCCGTACATTTTCAAAGGTCAGGACGGCTTTTACTATATTGTCGGCACAGATATGAGATGCGAGGAAGGCTGGGAGTCAAATCACGCACTTGTTACCTGGAAGTCAGAGAACCTTATTGAGTGGACAGACGAAACCATAATCGACATCAGGTCTCTCGGCGAAAAATACAAAAATACCACAAGAGCGTGGGCACCTCAGGCAATATGGGACGAGGAAGAAAAAGCTTATATGATTTACTGGGCACATTCCACAAAAGAGAACAACACTGCAGGAATGTACTACGCCCACTCAAAGGATATGAAAACCATTACAGAACCTAAGCCTCTTTACTGCCGTAACGTGCAGACTATTGACGGTGATATTGCCTATGACGAGAAAAACAAGAAGTATTATCTTTACTTTAAGCACGAGGAAAGGCAGGCAATTGCTTACGTAAGCTCCGATAAGCTTTGCGGTCCCTATGAGGATAACCCGGTAATTGTTTCGCTTTCCGATAAGGGCGTTGAAGGCAGCGAAATCTACAGAATAAACGGCACAGACACCTTTGTTATGGTTATGGACGAATACAGTACGGATATTTTCTTTATGCAGCAGACAGAGGATTTTGAAAACTTCCTGCCGGTTAAAAAAGAGGACTATTCAATGAACTTTAATCCCCGTCACGGCTCAATCTGCAGCATAACCGACGAGGAGTACGAAAAGCTTCTGAAGGCAGATTTTAAAAGTATAAATAACAACTGAAGAAATATGAAAGACGGCACTTTCAAAAAAGGAAGGTGCCGTCTGACTTTTAATATTTTACTTCGTAATTTACCAGATTGTTAACGTCAAATGTAACTGTCGAATCAATTGCGTTTATAAAGGTCATTGTAAGCTTGAGATCAACAATTTCAACGCTGACGTTCATATCGTATTTCATATTGGTAATCTTGCCGGTTACCTTGTCGTATGAAATTGTAAGTGAGCTGTTGTTGTAGGTCTGCTTGAATGCTGAATACTCAAGTGATGATCCTACGCTTGAGTTCTCAAAGCCTTTCTGAATAATTTCCATATACTCAGAAGCAAGAATGTCAAACACCTTGCCGTGAGCTGTTGATGAAAGCTTTTTGGGAGGCTCAGCCATTAACTCATCGTGGAGAGTAAGCTTGATGTCATAGGTGTATGAGCCGTTGTCTACAACCTGAATGGACTTGATGTCGCTTTCTTCAAGACCGGGGATGATGGTGTAGTACTCACCTGAAACGGGTACTGATGAAAGGTAACTGCTGTAAGCGTTGTCGTACTCTGTTTGTGAAGGATAATTCTTAAAGTTTACTGCGGGAATGTACCTTGATTTTGATGTTGCAATAGATTTAAAAATATCAATAAGATCATCAGATTTGAACTTGCCTTCTTTGTTTATTTTCACGTTTGTAAAGGTGGGAAGAGTTGACATATAAAGTGCAGGCATCTGGGTCTTAATCTTGTTTGCGCTTTCCTCCATTACTGAGAGAAGCTTTGCTTTTGAGCCTGAGGGAAGAGTGCATGAGCCCGTTGTAAGAACAGCCTTGATTGTATCGGTCTGTGATGATGAAACGTAGATGCTTACTGAGCCGTCCTTTTTGAATGTGACCTTACCTGAATCGCTTACTGTTGCAACTGTGGGGTCTGAGCTGAGGTAAAGAACAGTTGTACCTGATGATGAGGGCTTAACGTCAACGTTGAGCTGGTAGTTTTCGCCCACTGTGCAGTTTTCGTAGTAGTCCTTTCTGAGCTTCAGCACTTCTCTTACATAGAAAGTAATACTGCTGCTCTTTGTGCCTACGGGAGCTGTTGCAGTAATTGTAACCTCGCCTGTGCCCACACATTTTACTGTTCCGTCTGCAGAAACGGTTGCAACGCTGTTGTTACTTGAAGACCACTTGAGTGAGTCGGCTCTGAAGCCTGCATTACTGCTTACCTCTGCTGAAAGTTTTGCAGAATTACCGTAGTACCAAGGGTTATCTTCGCCGTCATAGAAAATAGAAATAAGCTTGTTTGCAGCTGAAATTCTGAAGGTTGCGGTTTTACCGTTTGAAGCTCTGAGCGTTACGGTGAATGAGAAAGTGTTACCCGTCTGAGGCTCAACTGTTGCTTTTTTTGCAAGGAGTCTGCCTTTCTGGTTGTCAATGAAGAAGTAATCGTCAAACTTGCAGGTATCGGTCTTTGTACTTGTGCCGAGAAAACCGCCCTTATATGAGTATGTGTAATCACTGCCTGAAAGCGTGAAGGATTTATCTGATGCGTTGGCAGGCTCAAATTTCGGTGTGATTGTAACGCTTTCGTTTACATATGCCTCATATGAGCTGTTTACTGAAACTGACTGAAGCTTGATGTCCTCAACTGTGAGAGTGAATGAATCTGAAACGGTGCCGTCTTCGTTTGAAACGGTGATTTTTGTGCTGCCGTTTGCAACTGCTGTAATTGTACCTACGCTGTCAATCATAGCAACATTTACGTGTGATGACTTATAAATAAGGTTTGCGTTTTCAGCGTCGGCAGGTTCAATTTTAACCTCTGTTTTAAAGGTTTCGCCCTTGCTCATGGCTGATGTTTTCTTTGTGAAAGTAACAGCAGTAAGCTTTGATGAACCCGTTGAGGCAGTAACCTCTGTATATGCACCGTAAACCTTTTCACCGTTACCGTTTAAAATAAATGTACGTACGAAGAAGGTGTAGCTTTTGCCTTCCTCAAGGGAGTAGGCTGTGTAAATCTGCTTATCGGAAGTAAGCTCTTTTAAAAGCACCTTGTTTCCGTCATATACTTCATATCCTGCTGCACCGCTTTGGGAAGTCCATGAAAGTGAAATGGTATCCTTTGAGGTGAGAGCCTTAAGATTTTTTACTTTGCCGGGACGTGTGGTGAAAATTTCAGAATAAGCAGGTTCACTGTAGGTGTTTTTGCTGTTGTGCTTCACGTATGAATAAATCTGGAAACGGTACTTTGTTGCACCTTCAAGATTATCTGCTGTGTAGGAATCACCTGAAGAGGTACCGAGCTTTACTCTTGTGAGAGTTTCGCCGGTTTTGTCAAGGGTAAGAAGATAAACAACTGAGCCTGTTGCACCTGAGTTAAGAGTCCAGCAAACATCTGCTGTGGTTTCGCTGATGTTTTCCGTGATAACTCTTACGGGCTTTTCGGGTGCTGATGCAAAGCTTGCGGAAGCTTCCTTACCGTATTTGTCAGAGCTTTCACTGTATGCTTTTACTTTAACAGTATAGACTGTTCCTGCATCAAGTAAGGCAAGTGTATAACTTGTCTTTGCAGTTGTGTAGCTTGTGTCCTTTCCGTTTTCATCTGTGAGAGTAACTGTGTAGCTGTCGGCGCCCGTAACCTTTTTCCAGGAAAGTACAGCAGAGTCTGTTGTGATGTCGGAAACATCAAGTGAAGTTACTGCACCGATTGAGGTTGAGCTTTTGATTTTCGAGGTGTAAGCACCGTAAGTTTTGGTGCTGCCGCTTTTTATGTATGCTCTTACTCTGAATGTGTATGTAACGCTGCTCTTAAGGACGGAGAAGGTGTACTTGTTTTTGCTTGTGCTCACTGCTGACCAGCTGTCACCGTCGTGAATCCAGAGCTGGTAGTAGTTAGCCTTTGAAACCTTGCTCCAGGAAAGTGTTATTGAATCTTCATCTGCGGTAGCCTTGAAGTTCTTCGGAGCGGGGAGAGTGGTTGTAGCTTTTACACTTGATGAGAATGAGCCTGTATAGTAAGTTCCGCTTACCTTTTTGAAGGCTCTTACCTTGAAGGTATAGGTTGCACCGCTTTTAAGACCGTCAACTGTGTATGAAAGGGACTTGGTGTTAGTCTTTCTTACCCATGAGCCGTCCTCATACATATAAACCTGATAGTGGGTTGCACCTTTTACCGCTTTCCATGAAAGCTTTACTGAGTCGCTTCCTGCAGTAGCTTTTACACCTGTTACCTTGTTGGGAAGAATCTTAAAGGTTTTCTTCACTGAGCCGCTGTAGCCGTTTTTTCCTTTTACGGTAACAGTACCCTTACCGATGTTTGTGTTATTTTTGTAGCTTACGGTGTAATACTTTGAAGAAAGTGTCTTGCCTGAAATCTTAACCTTTACGGTGGGCTTTAAGGTTTTGCCTGAGTAAATTGCAGTAGCTACGCTTACGGTGGCTTTTGAAATTGATTTTGCTGCACTTGCAGGAAGACAAAGTGTGCTCATCATAAGAATCACAGAAAGCACCAACGAGAGCAGCGTGCTGAGTTTTTTTGTTTTCATCGAGGTCACTCCTTTGTATTGGTTTATCTAGCCATGAGCAAAACGTCAAAAGTGTAGATATATCAACGCTTTTCGGGCATGGCAAGCCCGATTTATCACTCCAAAATATAGAAAGCAACCACCTAATATGGTATAATTTAATTGTAGAAAAACCAACCAAGGAGGCGGTTGCTATCTATCGTCAGGAAATTTTGCAAGACATTCGTCTTTTCACTTCACAACCTAAAGCTAAGTTTTACGATAACCTTTTTTTGAATCTCGAATTACCCGAAAATTTCTGCAAAGGTAACGCTGCAGGCCGCAAAGGATTTCCTAAATATGCCTTGCTATGTGCCTTCATTGTTATGAAATGTGAAGGCTTTTCTCAAATAACCGACCTTGTCGATTATCTCGACAACAATCGTTTAATTGCACATTATTGCGGATTTGATATTACGAAAGAGCTTCCATCATATTGGACTTATGACCGTTTCATCCGTAATCTCGACAATGAAATTTTACAAGATGTTATGCATTCTCAGGTGCTCAGACTTGCCGAACTCGGCATCATTGACACCTCATTTATCGCACTCGATTCAACTCCTGTTTCTGCTAATACCAAACACAACAACCCAAAATCATTTGTGAATAACAAATTTTCAAAAGAAAATCCTCCGAGAGCAGATAAAGACTGCTCTTTGGGTGTTCATACCGCTTCAAATCAGCATAACGAAAAGAATTTTGACTACTATTGGGGTTACAAAAACCATGTGCTCGTTGATTGTATTACAGGTTTACCTATATATGAGTTAACTACAGGTGCCGATGTGTATGACGGCTCTGTTGCTGTTGATATTCTAAAAAATACAGATTCTTTTATCTCTGTTAAAGAGTGCACTTTTATTGCC
>JBGVGM010000031.1:0-8986 GCA_045121655.1 Acutalibacteraceae bacterium
TGATGGGTACTGAAGCAACTCCCTACGCGTCACTCACATCTTATAACGAAAATATAATAATCAATATCACAATCATATTGTTGATTATTATCGGCGGTATCGGATTTTTGACATGGGATGATATTCGTGCAAACAAGTTCAGGCTTAAACGGTACAGAATGCAGAGTAAAGTAATTCTGACATTTACAGCAATCCTTATATTTTTCCCGGCAGTTTATTTCTTTTTTGCAGAGTTTTCTGATCGCGAACTGAAAGAGAGAGTTCTGCTCTCCTTATTTCAAGCTGTTACGCCGAGAACGGCGGGCTTTAACACAGCAGACCTGACAAGCATAGGCGAAGCGGGACAAGCTATTATAATTGCGTTAATGATAATTGGCGGATCACCCGGTTCAACAGCCGGAGGTATGAAAACTACAACCGTCGCTGTTATATTTGCCAATGCTTTATCAGTTTTTCGCAGGAAAGAGTATTCGCATTTTTTTGGCAGAAGGCTTGAACAGAATGTTGTGAAAAATGCCTCGTCCATTCTGTTTTTGTACATTACTCTTTTTTGTACAGGTGGCATTATCATCAGCATAGTTGAGGATTTACCTTTACTGAAATGCCTGTTTGAAGCTGCTTCTGCTATAGGTACAGTCGGTCTTTCATTAGGAATAACAACGGAATTAGGACTTCTTTCAAGAATTATTCTGATTTTGCTTATGTTCTTTGGTCGAGTAGGTGGTCTGACACTTATTTATGCGGCTTTATCGGGTGCAAAAAGAACCCACTCAAAACCACCGCAAGAACGTATTACTGTAGGATAAGGTGATAGTTATGAAATCAATTTTATTAATAGGACTGGGACGTTTCGGCAAACACATTGCAATGGATCTTTATCGTTTAGGTCATGAAATTATGGCTATCGATGATAACGAAGAAAGAATAGATGAAATACTTCCATATGTCACAAATGCACAGATTGGCGACAGCACTAACCGTGAATTTCTCGAATCGTTGGGTGTAAAAAATTTTGACGTATGCTTTGTTGCTATAGGAAAGGATTTTCAGAGCTCTATGGAAACTACCCTAACCCTCAAAGAGTTGGGAGCGAAGCTGGTTGTTTCACGGGCATCAAGCGATGTGCATGCTAAATTCTTATTGCGTAACGGTGCCGATGAGGTAGTTTACCCTGAAAAGCAGATGGCAAAATGGGCATCAATGAGATATAGTGCTGACCATATTTTTGATTACATAGAAATAGACGATTCCCACGCTATTTTTGAAGTGTCTGTACCAAAATTTTGGTTGGGTTTGAGTATCGGTCAGATTGATATCAGAAAAAAGTATAATATAAATATAATGGGTATAAAAAAAGATGGTGTTCTCGATGTTTCAATAACTCCCGATACAATTTTGTCTGCAGACGAAACATTATTGGTAATCGGAGAATACAGACAATTACACAAATGTTTTCATATATAAATCAAGCAACAAATCAATCACGGAGGTGAGCATACATGAAGGAAGATGTTTTTTTAGCATTAGCATTTATTGCGGTGATAATTTTCGGATATTTTCTCATGGTTAAACTTGATGCTTTTTTAGAAAACAACCGTAAGCACATTGAAGATAAAAAGGAAGTACAAGAGCCTTTATATATTATGCTCAGTGATAATTTGAGTGATGATGAAATAATTAAAGAAATAAAATGCTTCAGAGAAAAAAACGAAAATGTCCGTGTAGTGTTATATAACAGCAACAGTGAGAATTCGGAAAAAATATTCATCGAAGAGAATGTTGCTGATTTGTAGAATTTTTTGATAAAATATGGTATAATATAGTCTACTTGACGGAGGTGAGGTAATGAAAAGTATTAAAAATACAGAATCAGTGCGTGAACATATTTTAGTATGCTTATCAGCGTCACCGTCCAATGAAAAAATCATAAAAACAGCCGCGAAGATGGTCAATGCTTTCGGTGGAAGTTTTACAGCACTCTATGTTCAGACTGCATATTCGGAGAAAATGTCAGAAGATGACAGAAATCGTTTGCAAAACAATATTCGGCTTGCGAAGCATTTAGGTGCTGATATTACCACTATTTATGCAAATGATATATCTTATCAAATTGCGGAATTTGCACGGGTTTCAGGTGTAACTAAAATTGTCATAGGACGAAGTAATGTCAGACGCAGACATTTTTTCAGCAGACCCACTCTGACGGAAAAGCTTATTGAAATCGCCCCCTAATCTTGACATTCATGTAATTCCTGACAACAATTCAGAAACAGGCTATAACTTTAAAAATAAGGATTTCAAAAAATATCTTTTTCCTTCATTCAAGGATTTTCTTATAACAGTTTTAATGTTGCTGACTTCAACCGGAATAGGAAATCTCTTTTTTGTTTTCGGCTTTACCGAAGCAAATATTATAACCATATACCTATTGGGAGCATTACTGACTCCGCTTTTTGTCAAAAGTTATGTATGTTCTGCTCTTTTTTCCTTTTCCAGCGTACTCCTTTTTAATTTTTTCTTTACTGAACCGAGACTTACTCTTCACGCATACGAGTCGGGATATCCTGTAACTTTTGCAATTATGTTGATAGCTTCTTTGGTTACGGGTATATTAGCAAATCGTCTTAAAGAACATGCAAAGCAGTCTTCAATGGCTGCTTTCAGAGTAAAAATGTTGTTTGACACAAATCAGTTACTGCAAAAAGCCCGGGATGACAGAGATATTATCAACACAACGGCCAGTCAATTGATGAAGATATTAAAGCGAAATATAGTCGTTTATTCGGAAGATAACGGTAAGCTTACAAAAGGCTATTTGTTTGCGTGTTCTCCGGAAATAAATGAAAGTGATTTCTTTAACTCTTCAGAAGAACAAACAGCACAGTGGGTTTATGAAAATAAGCACAGAGCGGGAGATTCAACCAAGGTTTACAGTAAAGCTAAGTGTCTTTATCTTGCAATTCGTTTGAATAATAAAGTTTATGGTGTTATCGGAATCCACTTGAATGGTAAAAATCTCGATTCTTTTGAAAACAGTGTTTTGCTTTCCATTCTTGGTGAGTGTGCACTTGCTATAGAAAATATCCGCAACGCTAAGGAAAAAGAACTTGCAGCAGTACTTGCAAAGAATGAACAACTGAGAGCGACATTACTCAGAGCAATTTCTCATGACCTGCGAACACCATTAACTTCTATCTCAGGTAACGCAAGCAATCTCTTGAAAAATTATGATATGCTCGATGATGAAACGAAAAGCAGAGCATTTTCTGATATATATTCAGATTCACAGTGGTTGATAAGTCTTGTGGAAAATCTTCTTTCCATAACACGGCTTGAGGATAACCGCATGCAATTCAATATGTCTGTTCAGCTTATGGATGAGGTCATCAGTGAAGCATTACAGCATATCAGTATCAATGCTACAGAACATATTGTAACAACGGAGTATAAGGATGAGCTATTGCTTGCCGTAATGGATGCCAGACTAATAATTCAGGTCATTATAAACCTTGTGGATAACGCAGTTAAATACACTCCAACAGGTTCCGAAATCAGAATTTCTGCCGAAAAAACCAACGGCTTTGTAAAAGTATCTGTTTCGGATAACGGAAGAGGTATTCCTGACAATGAAAAGAAAAAAGTTTTTGATATGTTTTACACAGGTAATAATAAAATTGCAGACAGCAGACGCAGTCTGGGTATCGGATTTAATTTGTGCAGATCCATTATTAATGCACACGGTGGTGAAATTATTTTAAGAGATAACATACCGCACGGTTGCGTTTTTGAATTTACAATACCATCAGGTGAGGTGGAAATTAATGAATAAGCTTAGAATATTGGTGGTTGAGGATGATACTCCCATACGCAATCTTATATCCACCACATTGAAAGCACACGATTATAAATATATTACTGCCAAAGACGGAGAAAATGCCATTATTCAAGCATCAACGCATAATCCAGATATAATTTTACTTGATCTGGGACTTCCTGATACAGACGGAGTCGAAATTATTAAAAAAATCCGTACATGGTCGAATGTTCCGATTATTGTAATTAGTGCACGAATCGAAGATTCGGATAAAATAAATGCACTCGATAATGGAGCTGACGATTATCTTACCAAACCGTTTTCTGTTGAAGAACTTCTTGCGCGTATCAGAGTTACAGCAAGACGGTTGGCAATGCTTCAGTCAAATTCAGGAACAAACGATTCGGTATTTATTAACGGTAAATTAAAAATTGATTATGCCGCTGGTTGCGTGTTTATAGACGATAAAGAGCTTCATCTTACACCAATTGAATATAAGCTGCTTTGTCTTATGTCTCAGAATTTAGGCAAGGTACTTACACATACCTTTATTACTCAAAAGGTTTGGGGAAGCAGTTGGGATAATGATGTTGCTTCGTTACGTGTATTTATGGCAACATTACGAAAAAAGTTGGAGGCTACGCCCAATTCTCCACAGTATATTCAGACACATATAGGTGTAGGTTACAGAATGATAAAGGTAGAATAAATTTGTATTAAAGTTAAAATGTGTTTAATTCAACATAAAGCCTCTTTTATCTATGTTTAATAAAATCTTTTAATATGATAAAAAACGTAACACCACCCAATTACCAAGAGTTATATTTGCTTCTTCTGGTGGGCGTGTGAGATTGGGTACCATATAATCTGAGACTTGTCTGTAAGTAATATTTGCCATAATTTATTCATCCTTTCTGCTTTGTAATAAAAGTGTCATATGTAAATTTTGCTCCAAGTCTGAAGCCTGATATAAAGCTGTCGGCATTACTTGTTGTCGAAAATTCGATATGAGCACAGCATAGTTTTGAAATAGCTCCTTGTCCTCACCGTTCAATCTTGCAGTAAGCTGTTCTTCTTTCTCGGCAAGATTGCTCAATTTCTTCATGAGTTTAGGTGTTAATTCAGAGTTAACCTCTTGTGGCTCAAGGTTACCGTAATAGAAATCTTCAATGATATTTGACATTGTGTATTCCTCCGTATCTGAGGAAATATATTAGATTACGAAGTATAGAATATGTATTGCCGGAGAACTACTTGTGTTATGAACATCCGCAACCAGAACAAGTACTCACCTTATGGTGGGTACTATTTTTTTATATTCCAGCCAAAAGAAAAAGCACCATTACGGTGCTTTTCTCTCTATGCTGTTACAATACAATGTCTGCTACAATGGGATAATGGTCTGAGGGGTAAATGCCTTTGACAGTGTCACGGATAACCTTGTAAGTGTCTACTGTGGCATCTTTCGGAGTGAAAATAAAGTCGATTGCGCCTGTGCCGTCTTCCTTCTTTTCTCCGTACTTAGTGAACGTTCTGCCTGTATCTGTGCTTTTTGCAACATATCTCGCATCATTGAAAACTTCGCAGGCAACGTTATAAACGGGGCTACCCTCATAATCGTTGAAGTCACCTGTCATCACTACCGGTGCGTCGCCTGTAACCTTTTTTACGCAGTCAATAAGAACTCTCATCTGCTCTTTACGTGTGGACTCAAGCACATGGTCAAGGTGAGTGTTGATATGTGTGTATCTCTCCCCTGTTTCTTTGTTTTCAAGAAGTGCCCACGATGCGATTCTGTAGCAGGCACTGTCAAAGCTCTTGGTGTACGCCTTCTCAGGTGTTTCGCTGAGCCAGAAGGTTCCGCTGTCAATAAGGTTGTACTTATCCTTAAGATAATAAATCGAGCTGTATTCGGTAAATGGGCCGTTGCGGTCTCGCGCCTTACCTACCGATGCGTATTTGTCGCCGATATTGTATGCAAAAATGCGTTTCCAACGTGGTGTACATTCCTGAACGCCGAATGAGTCGGGCAGGTACTCTTCGAGAACGGCAAGGCCTACCTTTGAACGGTTGGTAATGGTCTGCTCGCCGTCGTTGGCGCATCTGACGTTGTAAGACATTACTCTGATTGCATTTTCGCTTTTCTGCGGTGCTTTTTCAACTGTAATCTCACCGAAATCAATTGCACCTATCTGAGTGTAAATTCCGTAAGCTGCACAGCCGAGAAGGGCTATGCAAAAAATTATACCTAAAACTATCTTCACTATTTTCATTCTGTTTTCTCTCCTTCGCTGTTTTTCTTTGTCATTTTCTTAACTACGATGCTCATAATCACAACAAACACGGGAATCGGTATGATGTAAAGCAGACTGTAGGGATTTGAAAGGTCACCTTTGTTAGCAAGTAGGGTGAAAAGTATGTTGAACGGCAGCATACCGATATTTGAAGCGATAAAATATTTCATGAAATTTATGTTCATAGCACCGTATACTACGTTCATAAGGTCTGAGGGTACGATACCCGAAGCCTTTACCACATAGACCACCATAAACTCGTTTTTGCCTGCAAAATCGTCAAGCTTTTTAATTTTCGGAAACTTCACCTTAAGCGTGTCAAGCATTTCCTTGCCGGTAAATCTGCCGAGATAATAAGGCATAATCACACTGAGTGCAACGCCGATGAAATTAACAAGAATTGCAACCCACAGATTGTCAAAAAGAAGTCCCGAAACCGCAAAAATTACTGCCGGTGGAAAAACAAGAGCAAAGGACTTAACCACGGTAAAAGAAATTATAATCAACGCCACGGTAAGAGTGCCGCCTTTTATATAGGTTGACAGATGTGCTGCGTTTTCGATATTTATATCAAATTTATTCATCAGCACAAGCATCACTGCTACCATAGCCAACATAAAAATCACAGAACAAAACTGCAGAACTTTTATGAGCTTGTCGTTGTTTTTTGTCTGAGTTTTCATATTCATATCTCCTCTCTCTGATTAATATTTTAATATGCTCAAAGGAAAATTGCAAGAGTATTCACACAAAAAGTAAAACTTCAGATGGTCAAAAAACAAAAAACGGTCGGGAATCCGACCGTTTCAATATCAGTTTCAGTTCATCCAACCGAAAAGCTTATCAAACAAATCTCTGAACCATTGCAGAATTCTTTCAAAGAAGCTTACGGTTTCTTCGCCTGAGGGAGCGTCAATTGCTCTCACGCTTACTGTCTTATCCTTGTTAACTGTAAGGTCAAGACGGTTTTCAAACTCACTGTCAACTTCCTTGCCGTTTACTGAGAAAATGTAGGAAATTGCGTTACCGTATGCTTTGATAATAAGCTTTGTGTCCTTAAGATACTCAAAAGTACCGCCGTGAACGGGAATATATGTTTCGCCGCCGTCCTTGGAAACCTGGAAGTATTCGATAGTGTCGGGCTTCTGGAAGGTGATTTTGTAATAGTCGCTTTCAACAGGAGCTACTACGCTTACCTTACAGGAACCTGTGCTTACCTTTTTCTCGCCTTCATCAACAGTTGTATTTGTTACTGTGACTGTTGCAGTGCCAAGACCTACTGCTGTTACATTACCTTCTTTATCAACAGTTGCAACGCTCTTATCAGAGGATTCCCACTTGATTTCGCTGTTTTCAGGTCTGGGAAGTACTTTGTATGTAATTGTCTTTGTCTGACCCTTAACCATTAGAAGCTCTGCAGGGTAAAGCTTTACAGTGTAATTTTCGGGATAATCAAAAACAAGAACTGCACCGTTTGCATCGTTGAAGAATCTGTCCCAAATTTCCGCATCTGTACCGATGTTGTTGTTATCGTGGAATGTAAGACCTGCAGGAACGCCTTTATATACGTAATTTTGAGTGGGCTTACTGCGTGCGTGATAACCTACGTCATAGATATAAACCTTCTTAAGCTTAGCGCAGCCGCTGAAAAGCTCGCTCATATCGGTAAGGTCAGCACCGAAATACCATGTATCGATTCTTACTGTTTCAACAGCTGTGCAATCCTTTAACATTCTTGCGATGGTTGTTGCCTTGTTAATTTCAAGGTCACTGAGGTCGAGTTCTGTAAAAGAAGAACAACCCATAAACATTTCGCTGAAATTAGTTACACTGCTTGTATCAAATGCACCAAGATCCACGCTCTCAAGTGAAGTACAGTCCTTAAACATCATTTCCATTGATTTAACAAGAGAAGTGTTCACTTTATCTGAGAAACTGATTTCTTTGACGCTTGTAAAGCCTTCAAAAAGTGATGCAGAGTATGAGTTGAGGGTAACACCGCCTTTAGCACCTATGTAAAGAACCTTTACATCGTCCTGAGCTTCAATCCATGCCTTAACCGGCTTTTCGGTATCGAGAGAAACGTCCCATGCATCAGCAGGAGCAGCATTCATATCGGTATCAGCAAAAACCACGTGGGTGATTTCAGCCTTCATGGGAAGATACGCCTCTGTGGGGTCAGTCATTACTTTCATTACGGGGGGAAGCTCTTCCTCAGCGAAAGCAACAGGTACAGCTACAGCAAAGGCTGTGAATACCATAAGTATTGTTAATAATAATAATGCCTTTTTCATTTAATTCATCCTTTCTCTATATAAAAGCAGAGAATTCCATTATTAACATAACTGTACCATATTTTTTTTAATTTATCAAGTCTTAACAGGAAAATCCTTGTCAGATTTTAAAGATTTTCTTTGTTTGGTTTTAAGTTTCGTTAACGAAAAAAGAGTTGCCGCAAAACGCAACAACTCTTTGTGGTTTGTTTGAATTATACAAGTGCCTTGATTGCTTCAACCTTATCAGTCTTTTCCCATTGTACGTCAAGATCTTCACGGCCAACATGTCCGTAAGAAGCAAGCTGACGGTAAATGGGAGCACGAAGCTTCAGAGTATCGATAATTGCGGCAGGACGAAGGTCAAATACCTTGTTTACAATTTCTGCAATTTTTTCGTCGCTTATTTTTCCTGTACCGAAGGTGTCAACCATAACTGAAACAGGACGTGCAACTCCGATTGCGTAAGCGAGCTGAATTTCGCACTTTGTTGCAAGACCTGCAGCAACAATGTTCTTTGCAATGTAACGGCTGTAGTATGCAGCACTTCTGTCAACCTTAGTCGGGTCCTTACCGCTGAATGCACCGCCGCCGTGACGTGAAAA
>JBGVGM010000032.1:0-19757 GCA_045121655.1 Acutalibacteraceae bacterium
CTTAGCGGACTCATTTAAGAAAGGTAGTTTTAAACAGAGCTGTCCGCACCCGACTGCCTATAAAGCAGTTGGTAGCAATTTGAAAATTACCGATAAGCAGAAGCTTTGTTTTAAATCCACGGTGAGCAGAAAAGACTACCACAAAAAGACATAGATAAAAGCTGATTCGGTAATTTTCATGCTTGAGGCGGTTAAACCACAACGCGTGTTTTTGCTTACTTTTGTCACAAGAGACAAAAGTAAGTGCCCGCCGCACAGGCGAGCACCGCATAAAAGATTAGTAAAACATAGAGGTGGGAGAGAGATACTTTACCGATAGAAACATCAGATAAAGGTTGCTGCTACACAGAAACAGCGCAGAACATAAAGGTGGTAGGATTGCACCTCATGTAAGAGAAAAGAAAAGCCGTGGGAAACCACGACTAAAAGCTCTAATTTACAACATTTATGGGCTTCCCCTGAAGAAAAGCTGTTACGTTGTCTTTGAAAATTCCCATAAGTCTTGTTCTTGCCTCAAAGCTTGCCCATGCAATATGGGGAGTGATGAGGCATTTTTTACAGCTTAAAAGTGGATTGTCTGCCTTTGGCGGCTCTGATGAAAGCACGTCAACACCTGCACCTGCAATTATGCCCTCATCGAGAGCTTTTCTCAAATCTGCTTCGTTAATAACCGGACCTCTTGAAGTGTTGATAAGAAAAGCGGAGGGTTTCATTTTACTGAGAAAATCCATGTTAACAAGACCGTTGGTTTTGTCGGTGAGAGGGCAGTGCAGTGAAATAACGTCAGAGCTCTTTATAACGTCGTCAAGCTCAGTAAACTCAACTGTTCCCACACCGTTAAAGGTGCGAGTGTTAGGGGAGTAGGCCTTAACCTTCATTCCGAATGCAAGGGCAATTCTTGCAACAGCTGAGCCGATTTTGCCGAAACCGATAATGCCGAAGGTTTTGTCTCTCAGCTCACAGAGAGGAGTCTTTGCATAGCAGAAATGCTCGCAGTTTGTCCACTCACCGTCTTTTACGCTTTTATCGTGCACTGCAACGTGGTTTGTAAGCTCAAGAAGAAGCGCAAAAACAAGCTGAGCAACAGCATCTGTACTGTAGGAGGGAATATTTGAAACGGGAATACTCTTTTCCTTTGCTTTTTCAATATCAATTACATTGTAGCCTGTTGAAAGAGTGGAAATGAATTTCAGCTTCGGCAGCTTTTCAATCATTTCGCCTGTAATAACGGTTTTATTTGTAACAAGAATGTCAGCATCTATGCTTCTTTCATAAACATCCTGAGGGTCGGTGCGGTCGTAAACAACATATTCGTCTGTAAGCTCACTGAGCCATTCCCACGAAAGGTCACCTGGATTTTCCGTGTAACCGTCAAGTATAACGAGTTTCATAATAATATCCGCTGCTTTTTTTGCTTTTTATACAGTTGAAGCCAAAGAAAAAGTCAGCAATCCTTTCTTAAGTTTTCGTTTTTCATTTTCTTATCACAATTGTAGCATATATTTCTTGTAAAACCAAGAATATAATTAAAAAACTTTAAAATTATATATTAAAAATTAAAATCACTGTTGACCTTTGACGAATTTTATTATACAATATACAAGTAAAATGCTGTCGTCTACACTCTGTGGATAACAAGAAGGGGATGAAAGCTTTTTGGCTAAGTCAAAGAAAGCAAAAATTTCGCTTAGCTTTGCAGCGCTTGTATGTTTCCTTATTGCCTTGGCGCTTACGGTGCTTTTGAGAGTATTCAAAGATGAAAGCTTTCTCGGTTGGTACAATAAGTATACTGACACACTGCTTTATTATGAGCAGTGGATGCAGATTTACGGTGCAACATGGATTTCTGCTTTGCTTATTGTATTCAATTTTCTTCTTAAAGCACTGTTACCCTGGTTTCCCATATCCTGCATCTGTGTTGTATCCGGTGTGCTTTTCAAATGGTATTACGCAATGCTTATCAATATTGCGGGAGCAGCAATACTTTTTTCTGTAAGGTATTTCTGGGGAAAGCATTTCGGGGCAGGAAATGCGGAAAAAATTCTTGGCAGATATGCAGGAGTTAAGGCGGTCATTGATAGTAAGAATCTGCGCTCAGATGCGGTGCTTTTCGGTCTCAGATTTTCACCTCTGGTTCCGATTAATTCCGTAAGCAGCGTTTACGGAACAACGGATATGCCTTACATCAGATATATCCTTGTGTCTCTGGCAGGTTTTTCTTATAAGATTTTTTCTTACACCGTTATCGGTAGGAACGTATATGACCCGGCATCAGCTAGCTTTATTGTACCGTTTATAATTCTTTTTGTTATAACCGGTTTTGTTCTTTTGTCGTTCAGTGCGGCACAGAAGATCAGATAAAATCAGGAAAGGTGGAAAATATGAAAACAGTTTCAGCAATGAAGGAGCTTCTTACGAACAAAAAGCTTAATGAAAGCTTTTCTTCAGTTTATACAGAAGATGCCTTCGATACACAGTATGAAAGATTTTTGGATGTTCTCAATAGCTTTGAAAAACGTTTTTCGAAGGAAGAGGACAGAGAAGTTTCTCTTTTTTCAGCTCCCGGCAGAACAGAAATCTGCGGCAACCATACTGACCACAACCACGGTCTTGTTCTTGCTGCAAGTATAAGCCTTGACGCAATTGCAGTAGCTTCAAAAAATGATGATAACGTAATCAGAATCAAGTCTGAGGGTTATCCTCAGGATGAGGTTGACTGTGACGATCTTGAGGCAAAGGAAAACGAAAAGGGCAGAAGTCAGGGTATTATAAGAGGTATTGCTGCACGCTTCAAGGCTCTCGGCTATAAGGTTGGCGGCTTTGACGCTACAACAGCTTCTCAGGTGCTTTCAGGCTCAGGTCTTTCCTCATCAGCTGCTTTTGAGGTGCTTGTTTGCACAATGCTCAATCACCTTTACAATGACGGCAAGGTTGACCCTGTTGAAATTGCAAAAATTTCACAGTGGAGCGAAAACGTTTACTTTGGAAAGCCCTGCGGTCTTCTTGACCAGATGGCTTGCTCAGTTGGCGGTTTCGTGTCAATCGACTTTGAGGATACAAATAAACCCGTAATAAATAAAATCGACTTTGATTTTGCTTCATCAGGCCACTCGCTTTGTATTGTAGATACAAAGGGAAGCCACTCAGACCTTACTGACGACTACGCAGCAGTAAGAAGTGAAATGGAAAGTGTTGCAGGCTTCTTCGGCAAAAAGGTGCTGAGAGAATGCAGCAAAAAAGATGTTATTGAAAACGCAGGCAAAATCAAGAAAAAGATTAACGAAAGAGCCGTTATAAGAGCACTTCACTACTACGGCGAAAACGAGAGAGTAGAAAAGCAGGCTCTTGCACTTTCAAAGGGTGACTTTGAAGAGTTCAAGTCATTGATTATTGAAAGCGGCAGATCTTCTTATATGTATAATCAGAACGTTTATACCTGCAAGAATCCCACAAATCAGCCCCTTTCACTTGCTCTTGCAGTGAGCGAGCAGATTCTTTCAGGCAAGGGTGCATGGCGTGTTCATGGCGGTGGCTTTGCAGGAACGATTCAGGCATTTGTACCCGACGAGGTTGTTGACGAGTACACCTCAGTACTTAAATCAATTTTCGGCGACGATTCCTGCTATGTTCTTTCAGTAAGACCTTACGGCGGTGTAAATCTTGCGTAAGAAATACGGATTAATTTGGTTAATATTTTAAAATTATATTATACATCAGGAGGCAAATAAAATGAACAAGTTAACAAAAAGACTCATTTCACTGGTTCTTTGTCTTTGTATGCTTTCATCGATGCCTATCATCAGCTTTGCAGCAGTTGACAAGGTATCAAGCCTTAAGGTTACATCTTTCACTGATTCAAAGGTTGACCTTCAGTGGAGCAAGGTTTCAGGTGCAAAGGGCTACGAAGTTTACAGAAAGACAGGCAGTGATGACTGGAAGAGACTGAAGAGAGTTGAAAGTCTTACATATGCTGACTCAAGTGTAAAGCAGGGTGTGCTTTATTCTTACCGTGTAAGAGCTTACAAAGATAAGTTCCTCAGCAAGGAATACGGCTCATATTCAGAGACAGTAAACGTTGCAACAAAGCCCGCAAATATTGCCGGCCTTAAGGCAAACGCTTTCAGCTCAAAGGGTATTGAGCTTACCTGGAAAGCATCAGCAGGTGCTCAGGAATACGTTGTATATATGTACAACTCAGACACCAAGGAATATGAAAAGCTTGGTTCAACAAACGGACTTTCATACAAAATAACAGGTCTTGAAGCTACTACAAAGTATTATTTCAGAGTAAGAGCTTACCACAAGCTTAACGGAACAGTAACATCAGACTGGTCAAAAATTTCAATCACAACACCTATCGGTGACGTTGAAAACTTCCGTCTTAAGGAATGTACCGACACAGGCTACACGATTGCCTGGGACAAGACCAAGGACGTTGAAGGTTATGAAATCTACAGATATGACCCCAAGACAGGCGAATGGGATTTCTTCAGAACAACAAAATCAAGAAGCTATAAGTTCAAGGGCGTAGGCAAAAATTACAATGTCCTTTACAAGATCAGATCCTATGCTACAACTTCAGCAGGCAAGAAGATTTACGGTGTATTCAGCGAAGAAATTGCTGCAGGTACAGTTTCAAGTGCTCCCACCAACCTTGTTGCAGCACGTAACACTAACAACCACATCGCTCTTGCATGGCTTGAAATCACAGGAGTAGAAGGTTACGAAATCTACAGATCAGATGCAGCTCTTGTTGATAACTGGAAGAAGGTTGGTACAACAGACGTTGCTAACTTCACAGATACATCAATTCCCGGAACAGGCACATATAAGTACAGAGTAAGATCATTCAAGGGTGCAGGTGACCATCTGTTCTTCAGTGATTTCTCAGATGTAACAAAGATCGTATTCCAGAAGCAGGAGGATCAGGACAGCATCTACACTGAAGAACTTAAAAACATAGGCCTTATCGGTTATCTCTATGACCCCGTTAATGAATGCTTCTATACAGCAGACGACCCCTGGCAGAGAAACTTTGGTTACAGTGAAGTTTACGACGCTGCTGCAGGTGTTACTCTTATGATCATTGAAACTCTCAGAATTAAGTTCCCCTACAAGGATAAGGACTGGATGATTCAGGCTTGGAAGGGTCAGTACGGACTTATTCTTATCGGTGCTGAGGTTGGTGTTTATAACAAGCCTAAGGACAGAAAGCTCGAACACTATGACTGCGCAGACGACGGTGACAAGCTCCGTATGGAAATGGAAATGGAAAGACTTGAAGAAGTAAACGGCAAGCAGCAGTGGAAGCGTATTCTTTACAGACCTTACGGCGAATATTGGTGGATCACAGGCTTCGTATTCGGTAACGAGCTTGGCAACATGGATTCACTCAGAGTAAACGTCAGAATCACAATGAAGGACTACGAAATGCTTTCAGGTGTAACAAAGTCACTTGAAAGCCAGGGCTACTACTACGAAGTATCAGGTCTTGACGTATACTTCACATTCAGAGGTGAAAAGAAATAAATACTATTGTAAAGCTTTGCAAGGAAAACGGTAAAAGGGAAAGACACAGCGAGGAAACAAAAAGACTTACAAGTGTTATTCCTTCCGAAAGACAGCTAAGACTTTGCGATATGGAGTATTACAGCTTTATTCACTTTGGAATTAATACAATCAACAATGTTGAATGGGGAAAAGGCAGCGAGAATATCGCTGCCTTTAATCCCTTAAAGCTGGACACAGATCAGTGGTGCAAAGTCCTCAAGGAAACGGGAAGCAAGGGTGTTATTATAACTGCTAAGCATCACGACGGTTTTTGCCTTTGGGCAACCAAGGAAACGGACCACTGCGTTACAAATACTCCTTTTAAAAAAGATATCGTAAAGATGCTCAGCGAAAGCTGCAGAAAGTACGGTCTTAAATTCGGAATTTACCTTTCTCCCTGGGACAGACATGAAAATACATACGGTACCGATGAGTACAACGATTTCTATGTGCGTCAGCTGAAAGAGCTTTGCCTTAACTACGGTGAAGTGTTCTGCTTTTGGTTTGATGGTGCCTGCGGTGAGGGCAAAAACGGCAAAAAGCAGGTGTATGACTGGCAGAGGTATTATAATACAATCCGTGAACTTCAGCCTGAGGCTGTTATCAGTGTGTGCGGACCTGATGTGCGTTGGATTGGTAATGAGGCCGGAAAAGTACGCGAAAGCGAATGGAGTGTTATTCCTGCTTACAGCGAAAAAGCTGATGCTGTTATGGATAAATCTCAGAAAGACGATGATGGAGGAAAAAAGATTCTTGTGCTCAATGAAAGAGAATCTGACTTGGGTTCACGTGAACGATTGGCAGATTGTGAGGAGCTGATGTTCAAGCCTGCTGAAGCAGACGTTTCAATTAACCTTGGTTGGTTCTGGCATAATAATCTCTACTATCTTTTCAAAAAGAACCGTACTGCCAAAGACCTTGCCGACATATACTTTAAAACGGTAGGGGGTAACGCAACTCTTCTTCTCAATGTACCTCCCAACAAAGACGGCCTTATAGACAAACGTGAACAGAAAACACTCAGAAAGTTTACAAAGCTTATTAATGAGCCTTTTAAATCTGAAATTCAAAACGTCAACTTTTCTGTTATAAATGAGAAACTTGAAGAAAGACTGCTTGATGAAAGCGGTTGCAGCTTCAATGATGACGACTACATACTGAAAGCAACCTTTTCAAAGGAGGAAACAGTTTCAACTGTTGTAATCCGTGAAGACCTTCGTTTCAGTCAGAGAATAGAAAGCTTCAGTGTTTATGCTAAAATCGACGGAGCTTACAGTGAGATCGGTAAGGGTACTGTGGTTGGCTCAAAAAAGATTCTGTTTTTAGAAAAGGCTGTTAAAACTAAGGAACTTCTTTTTGCCGTAACGGGCACGAGAGAGAACCCAGTAATCAGAGATATAGCTTTTTACAGCTGACTAAAAGCATCGTTGGTAATGCAACGGTGCTTTTTAGTTTTTTTCTTACATTTTTGTAATAATTATTGACTGGTTCAGTAGGTGTTTGATATACTTATCAGGTACTTGACAAGGAGGTAAAAAATATGAAAAAGTATCTATGTATTTTATTGGCAGCAGTACTCCTCTTCCTTTGTTCCTGCACTGCAAAAGATAAAAACAGCACAGTATTATCACCGGTTATGAAGGAATATCTTTTATGCCTCAATAATTTTGAAACGCCTGTGAGAGAGTACGGTGAAGAAAGAAGCAAGCTGCTTTTTGGTGAAAAAATGGTTGTGGGTGTGTTTTATCCTGAAGTTGGTATTCCGGAAATGGATGATGAAATTAAAAACTGGGTTGAAAAAACTGTAGCATTATATCAGAAAGAGGTTTCATCGTATAAAGACAAAAATGTCGAATCCACATCAGAACTGACTGTCAGCTACGAAAGCTTTTATACAAACGGAAGGCTTGTTTCAGTTAAAATGTCGGGCTTTTTTGATTCGCCGTTTCTTGCGCATCCAATTGAGATTATCGAAACCTTTATCGGTAATACACAGGAGAATAAGCTTGTTGAGGCTGAAGATTTGTTTGAGTCGGGCGGAAAAGACAAGATGGTGACTATGATTACCGAAAAGGTGAAGCTAGAAAAAGATTGGCTGGATGACGAGCTTCTTGATAAGTGCATTGTAACTGAAAACGGTATAGAAATAATTCTTCCGCAAGGACAGTATATGCCAATGTCAGACGGAACAAAAACAGTACATTTCAGTTGCGAGGAGCTTAAAGGCATTGTTGTTAAGGAGCTGTTCGATAAAGCAAAAGAAGACAGTGACGAGGACGTCAAAGAAAGTCAGGATAAGGATGAAAACGAAAAGATAACAGAACCTGACAAAATTGAAATTGACAAAACAAAGCCTATGGTGGCACTTACTTTTGATGACGGACCAAGTGCTCATACCGACAGATTGCTTGATATTTTTGCAAAACACTCAGGACGAGGAACATTCTTCGTTGTAGGCAATATAATAGACAATAGAAAGGAAACTGTAAAAAGAATCGTTTCAGACGGGCACGAGATTGCAGGCCACAGTTGGAATCACAGACAGCTTACGAATCTTTCTGATCAGGATATTAAAGATCAGATTATGAGCACAAAAGCAAAGATTTATGAGCTTACAGGTTATGATGCAAAGCTTATACGTCCGCCTTACGGTGCATATAATGACCGTGTAAGATCTGTTGCAAAAAATCTCAGTGTCTCACTTATAAACTGGTCTGTAGATACGTTGGATTGGAAGAACAGGGACGCTGAAACGGTTTATAAATGTATTATGGAAGAAGCCGATGACGGGGCAATTGTTCTCTGTCATGACCTTCATAAAACTACCGTTGATGCTATGGAGAAGGTTATTCCTGCTCTTATTGATAAAGGTTATCAGCTTGTAACCGTTAGTGAACTTATCCAAGCAAAGGGTGAGGAAATTATTGCAGGAAAGGTTTATTTCGGGTATTGATATGATTCATAGTGAGGTTGTCTGAAAATGGCGACCTCATTTTGTTCCTTTTGCCTTTTTAAACCTTGATTTTTGTGAAATATATGGTATAATGATGGGAGTATCTAAATATAGGGGGACTATCATGAAACGTACAGAAATTTCAAAGCTCTATGAATGTGCCGAAAAATATGCTGACAGCATTGTAACTGTCTGCGGCTGGATAAGAACCAACAGAGACTCAAAGGTTCTCGGCTTTATGGAAATCAACGACGGCAGCTGCTTCAAGAGCGTGCAGGTAGTATTTGAAAAGGATAAAATTGACAACTTCGCAGAAGTTGCAAAATATAATGTAGGTGCTGCAGTTATTGTTGAAGGTAACCTTATTCTCACACCTGAAGCAAAGCAGCCTTTTGAAATTAACGCAACAAAGGTTACACTTGAAGGTGCATCAGCTCCCGAGTATCCGCTTCAGAAGAAGAGACATTCACTTGAATACCTCAGAACAATTGCACATCTTCGTCCCCGTACCAATATATATTCAGCTTCATTCAGAGTGCGCTCTGTTGCCGCTCAGGCTATTCACCGTTTCTTTGAAAGTGAAGGCTTTATATATGCTCACACACCGCTTATTTCCTGCAGTGACTGTGAGGGTGCAGGCGAAATGTTCAGAGTAACAACTCTTGATATGGAAAATCCGCCGAGAACAGAGGGCGGCGAAATCGATTACTCTGAAGACTTCTTCGGTAAGAGCGCTTTCCTTACCGTTTCAGGTCAGCTTCAGGGCGAAATTATGGCTCAGGCTTTCGGTAAGATTTACACCTTCGGCCCCACATTCAGAGCTGAAAAGTCATACACACAGCGTCACGCTGCAGAGTTCTGGATGATTGAGCCTGAAATTGCTTTTGCAGATCTTAACGATGATATGAACCTTGCTGAAAGAATGATAAAGTTTGTAATCAACTACGTTCTTGAACACTGCAAGCAGGATATTGAATTCCTTAATCAGTTCGTTGATAAGGAGCTTATTGAAAGACTTACAACTGTAGCAAATTCCGATTTCGGCAGAGTTACATACACCGATGCTGTTAAGATGCTTGAAGGGCACAACGACGAATTTGAATTTAAGGTATACTGGGGCTGCGACCTTCAGACAGAGCATGAACGTTTCCTTACAGAAAAGATTTTCAGAAAGCCCGTTTTCGTAACAGACTATCCCAAGGAAATCAAGGCGTTCTATATGCGCCTTAACGACGACGGAAAGACCGTTGCAGCCTGTGACTGTCTTGTTATGGGTATCGGCGAAATCATCGGCGGCTCACAGAGAGAAGAAAGATACGACGTTCTTCTTGAAAGAATCAAGGAGCTTGGCCTCAACGAAGAGGATTACTGGTGGTATCTTGATTTGAGAAAGTACGGCGGAACAAAGCACGCAGGCTTCGGTCTTGGCTTTGAAAGACTCGTAATGTATCTCACAGGTATTTCAAATATCCGTGACGTACTTCCGTTCCCCAGAACAACAGGCTCAGCAGATTTCTAATATATATTATAAATAGAAAACCGCAGGTTTTCCACAATAAACTTGCCTCTCCTGAAAGGAGAGGTGGCTTCATCGAAGATGAAGACGGAGAGGTTAAAACCGCAGTTTTCCACTATTAACAAATCGGAACAGCACTATGCCATTTTGGAGGTATCTATATAAATGAAAGATCTCAGAACATATGATAAGTCTCGTCTGCTTTTTCTGAAAGAGCAGCTTGAGGAAGAATATGAAGCTTTCAAAGCTCAGGGACTTAAGCTTGATATGTCAAGAGGTAAGCCGGGCGCAGATCAGCTTTCTGTTTCAAACGGACTTCTTGATGCTATTACATCAAAGGACTGGGAGCAGGGAGCAGGCGGCAGCCTTGAATACAGAAACTACGGTATTCTTACCGGCATCAGAGAATGTAAGGCAATTTTTGCCGATCTGCTTGATGTGCCTCCCGAAAACGTAATTGTTTGCGGTAACTCAAGCCTTAACATGATGTTTGACTATATTACTCAGTGCATGCTTACCGGCTCAGGCGGTGAACCTTGGAGCAAGCAGGGCGAAATCAAGTTTATCTGTCCTTCACCGGGATATGACAGACATTTTGCAATTGCTGAGTACTACGGTATGAAGCTCATTCCCGTTAAGATGAATTCTGACGGCCCTGACATGAACGCCGTTGAAGAAATTATTAAGGACGAAAAGGTTAAGGGTATGTTCTGCGTACCCAAGTATTCAAATCCCACAGGCGCAACCTATTCACATGAAATTGTTGACAGAATTGCAAAAATGAAGCCTGCCGCAAAGGATTTCAGAATAATCTGGGATAACGCATACATCATTCACGACCTTACTGATAATCCCGATAAGCTTGATAATATTTTTGATGTTCTTAAGAAGTACGGCAACGAGGATATGGTGATTGAGTTTACATCAACCTCAAAAATCAGCTTCCCCGGCTCAGGTGTTGCTGCCCTTGCTGCTTCAGAAAGAAATATTAAAATGATTACAAGCCGAATGACCATTCAGACAATCGGTTACGATAAACTTAACCAGTACAGACACGTTAAGTTCTATAAGGACGTTGCAGGTATCAAGAGATACATGAAGCTCCACAGAGCTATTCTTGCACCTAAGTTCAAGGCTGTTATCAATGAGTTTGAAAGCAGTCTTGGCGGTCTTGGTATTGCAAGATGGACAAAGCCAAACGGCGGATACTTTATCAGCCTTGACGTTCTCAGCGGTACTGCAAAAAGAGTAGGTCAGCTTTGCGAGGAAGCAGGCGTTACCCTTACAACAATCGGTGCAACCTTCCCTCACGGAATTGACCCTGAGGATAAGAATATCAGAATTGCGCCCTCATTCCCGCCTGTAGATGAGCTTATGACAGCAACAAAGCTTCTTTGCATCTGCGTAAAGCTTGCAGCAGTTGAAAAGCTTCTGGAAGACGAAAAGGAATAAGAAAACAAGTAAAGTTTTGATTAAACTTTTTCAAAAGTTTGCGGGGTATGGGGCAGAGCCCCATAAAGAAAAAAGATTCAGCACTCTTATTTGAGTGCTGTTTTTATTAAAAAATATTAATATCATATTGCTTTCACATTCCGAATGTAGTATGATAAACTAATGAAGAGAGTAATTACTATTTTTAACCAAGGGGGCGGATTAATGAAAAAACAGAAAGCTTTTTTCGGCATACTCGTATTATTTTTAATGACAGTTGCCTTTTCAGTTTCCTCTTTCGGTGCTGATGAAACTTTTACATATAAAGAGTATACCTATACCGTAAGAGATAATGGTACCGTTCAGATTGTAAAATACGATGGCGACAAAAAAAACTGTACCGTGCCTTCAAAAATCGACGGAATGGCAGTTTCAGTAATCGGTTCGCATGCCTTCAGCGGCTGTAAGGAGCTTCAGAGTCTTACTATTCCCGGCTCTGTACGTGACCTTCATGAATGTGCCGTTTCTTATTGCCCGAAGCTGAAAAGCCTTACTATAAAAGAGGGTAATCTTAAAACTCTTGATATGATGGATATTTATTCCTGCTGGAGTCTCAAGTCGGTTTCTCTGCCGAAAAGTCTGTCAGGCTTTTCATCATTTTACGATTGCGACTCAGTTGAAAAGGTGAGTGTAAACAGTAAAAGCCCCTATTACAAAAGCTACAACGGTGTGGTGTATACAAAGGACCTTAAAACCCTTGTTTACTATCCTCCCGGTAAAAAGGATACATACTTTATAGTGCCTTCGAGTGTAGATGTAATTACAAGAACTGCCTTTAATAACGCAAAATATCTTGGAGCTGTTTACGTTCCGAAAACCGTTAAGGAAATCGGTGAAACCGCCTTTGGATACACGAGTATAGTTGTTTACTATGAGGGCTCAAAAACTCCGCAGAATCTGGAAGCTGCCTTTTATCCATGGAAGGTTGTACATAATGCAAAAATGCTTCAGGCACCTGAAGTGAAGTTCAGCAGAACAGCAAATACCGTAACTCTCAAATGGAACAAGATTCAGGGCGCAAACGGCTATAGAGTTTATATTTATAATAAGGACAGCAAGGAGTACGAAGCGCTTGCAACAATAAGCAAAACCTCTTATAAAGTTTCGGGACTTGACTCAAATACTTCTTACAAGTTCGCTGTAAGAGCCTATGCTAAAACTGTTTCCGGAAACGAGTGGGCTGATGATTACGAAAAAATAACAGTGAGAACTCTTCCGCAGACACCGACAATTTACGTGTCATCAGATGACGGTAATGTAATTTTCAACTGGAACAAGGTGCAGGGTGCTACGGGCTATGTTGTGTACTGGTCAGACAGTAAAAACGGCCCATACAAAAAGCTTGTGGCAGTAAAGGGTACAAGTGCTGAAAGCACTAAATTTGACGCAGGTGAAACATACTACTTTAAGGTGAGAGCCTACACTAAAACCTCAAGCGGTAATATATACAGTGCCTATTCTTCCGCTAAAAGCGTAACAGTTAAATAATATTTAAGGCGTTAAGTATTGACTTAGCGCCTTTATTGTGATAAAATCTATGAGATAACTTAAAATTCTGTGATCGGAAGAAGTAGGTCTTTTGAGCTTTCAGAGAGAAGACGGTTGGTGCAAGTCTTTAAGTGAAAGATTCCGAAGGTAGTCCGTGAGAATCGGGAAGAACGGTGAAAGCTTAGTAGAACCCGGCGTATGCCTGCGTTAAAGGTTTTGAGTGCGGAGTTTTCGGTAAGCTCCGAATTCAGGTGGTACCACGGTAATTTCCCGTCCTGATTTATTTCGGGACGGTTTTATTTTTTGTAAATTAAACTATATTTTATAGGAGTGATAAAAATGGCTAAAGAACTTGCAAAGCAGTACGATCCGAAAGACGTTGAAGACCGTATTTACAAGTCATGGCTTGACGGAAAGTATTTCCACGCTGAATGTGACAGCGAAAAGAAACCTTACACAATCGTAATACCCCCACCAAACATTACAGGTCAGCTCCATATGGGACACGCTCTTGATAACACTCTTCAGGATATTCTTATCCGTTTCAGAAGAATGCAGGGCTTTGATACCCTCTGGCTTCCCGGTACAGACCATGCTTCAATTGCAACTGAGGCTAAGATTGTTGAAGCTATGAAGGCTGAAGGCATCAGCAAGGAAGATATAGGCAGAGAAAAGTTCCTTGAAAGAGCATGGGAGTGGAAGGCTCAGTACGGCGGAAGAATTATTGAACAGCTTAAAAAGCTCGGTTCTTCATGCGACTGGGACAGAGAAAGATTCACTCTTGACGAAGGCTGTTCAAAGGCTGTTCGTGAGGTTTTCTGTAACCTTTATGAAAAGGGACTTATCTACCGCGGTGAAAGAATCATCAACTGGTGTACTCACTGCAAGACTTCAATTTCTGACGCAGAGGTTGAATACGAAGAAAAAGACGGCAACTTCTGGCATTTCAGATATCCCTTCGCTGACGGTGAAGGTGGAATCATTGTTGCAACAACCCGTCCTGAAACTATCCCCGGCGATACTGCAATCGCTGTTCACCCCGACGACGAAAGATATAAGGGTCTTGTTGGTAAGACCGTCATTATCCCTGTAATCGGCAGAGAAATTCCCATCGTTGCTGACACCTATGCAAAGATGGATAAGGGTACCGGTGCGGTTAAGATTACACCGGCACACGACCCCAACGACTTCGAGGTTGGTCTTCGTGCAAACCTTCCCATTCTCAACGTAATGACCGACGACGGCTTTATGAACGAGAAGGCAGGCAAGTACGCAGGTATGAACCTTGTGGAATGCAGAAAAGCTATTGTAGCTGACCTTACAGAGGCGGGCGCTCTTGTTAAAATTGAGCCCACAAAGCACGAGGTTGGCACCTGCTACCGTTGCCATACTGCTGTTGAGCCCAGAGTTTCAAAGCAGTGGTTCGTAAAAATGGAGCCCCTTGCAAAGCCTGCAATCAAGGCTGTTCGTGACGGCGAAACAAAGTTCATTCCCGAACGTTTCGATAAAATCTACTTCAACTGGATGGAAAATATCCGCGACTGGTGTATTTCACGTCAGCTCTGGTGGGGTCACAGAATTCCCGCATGGTACTGTGCTGACTGCGGTGAAATCACTGTTTCAAGAGAAGAACCCGCTTGCTGCTGCAAGTGCGGCAGCTCAAAAATTGAGCAGGACCCCGATACACTTGACACTTGGTTCTCTTCAGCTCTCTGGCCCTTCTCAACTCTCGGCTGGCCTAATAAAACACCTGAACTCGCTCACTATTATCCCACAAGTACCCTCGTAACAGGTTACGATATTATCTTCTTCTGGGTTGCAAGAATGATATTCTCAGCTTGCGAGCAGATGGGCGAAGTACCCTTTGATACAGTATTCATTCACGGTATCGTACGTGACGAGCTTGGCAGAAAGATGTCAAAATCTCTCGGTAACGGTATTGATCCTCTTCTTGTTATCGACAAGTACGGCGCTGACGCCCTCAGATTTACTCTTGCAACAGGTAACAGCCCCGGAAATGATATGCGTTACAGCGACAAGAAGGTTGAAGCAAGCCGTAACTTTGCTAACAAAATCTGGAACGCTGCAAGATTCATTCTTATGAACCTTGATGAAAACGAACCTGCACCCCATCTTCCCGAAGAGCTTGCTCTGGAAGACAAGTGGATTGTTTCACTTTTCAATTCACTCGCTAAGGAAGTTACTGACAACCTCGACAAGTTCGAGCTTGGTATCGCAGTTCAGAAGCTCTACGACTTTATCTGGGATATCTTCTGCGACTGGTACATTGAGCTTGCAAAGATAAGACTTCAGCAGGGCGGCGAAAAGGCTACCCAGGTTAAGGCTGTTCTCGTTTACGTTATGAGCGAAACACTTAAGCTTCTCCATCCCTTTATGCCCTTCATTACAGAAGAAATCTGGCAGACACTTCCTCATAGTGGCGAAACAATTATGAAGTCCGCTTGGCCTGTATATAACGAAGAGCTTAACTTCGCAGACGATGAAGCAAAAATGGAAATCATTATGGAAGCTATCAAGGCTATCCGTAACCGCAGAAGTGAAATGAACGTACCTCCTTCAAGAAAGGCTCACGTTTACGTTGCAACTGATAAGAAGGATATCTTTGAAACTGCAGTTGTATTTATGCAGAAGCTTGCTTCAGCTTCAGACGTTACAGTAGGCGACAGCTTCTCAATTGACGGCAGTGTAAGCATTGTAACCGCTGACGCAAAGATTTACATTCCTATGGGGGACCTTGTTGACTTTGAGGCTGAAAGAAAGCGCCTTCTCAAGGACAGAGAAGCAGCTGAAAAGAAGCTCGCACAGATTAACGGAAAGCTCAATAACCCGGGCTTCCTTGCTAAGGCTCCTCAGAATGTAATTGACGGACAGAAGGCTGATGCAGAAAAGCTTACAGAAAAAATCAAGATGATTGACGAAAGTCTCAGTCAGCTTCAGTAATAATGAACAAAACGCCTTGCCGATTTTTGGCAGGGCGTTTTATTGCGCTTTCAAAATTTATGTAGTATTATTAGTATGTAAATATACATAAAAGGAGAATTTAAATGATAACAAAAATCTTTTCTTTAATTACAAGCATAATCTTTGCTCTCAGTATCTACGGTGCACCCGTACTTACCGTGGGCACAGAAACTTCAACCAAGCTCACTCAGACTGAAGTTGTAAGCGGAAAGCTCCCCGTGGACCTTCAGCTTTCAAGGTTTAACAAAAACAGCGAGGAAGGCTTTGTTATTCCCGGACTTTATGAGGGCTTTGTACCTCAGGGTATTTTCTACAACGAGGAAAACGATATTTTCCTTATTTCAGGCTACTATAAGGATAAGGTTCAGCCTTCAAGAGTAATTGTAGTTGATGGTGAGGGTAACTTTGTAAAGAGCGTAGGCTGTATCAGCCGAAAGGGCAACAAGGCTTACGGACACTTCGGTGGTATTGCAGTTTTTAAGGATAACGTTTACGTTGCAACAACAGGCGTAACCCACGTGCTTTCACTTTCAGAGATTATGGCTGCTGAGGACGACGGCTATGTGCTTATTCTTGAAGAGCTTTACACAGACACAACCTGCTCATATGTAAACGTATGTGACGGCGTGCTTTATATCGGAGAATTTACAGACATAAATTCAGACGATATAAAGGGTGCAACCAATGTGTACACCTCAAAATGGGGCGAAAAATTCTTCTCGCGCTGCAACGCATTTATTCTTGATGAAAACGGTGTTTATGGTATAAAGGCTGATAAAATCGACGAAGAGGGCAATCTTACTCCCGACTTTGCAGTAACCACTCCTTTTAAGGTTCAGGGTATGACAAGACTTACTGACGGCTCTTTTGTTTTCACTGCGTCAGCAAACGCTATCGTCAATTCAAGAGTGCACAAGTATAAAGATGTAACAGATGGAGAGGCTGACGAAATCATAAGCGTAAACGGTGTTGATGTGCCCCTTTTCTACTGCGAAAGCATTGATAAAACCGGTTACTACAGAGTGCCTACATACCTTGAAGAAATCACTCTTTATAAAGACGGAACAGTTTATATTATTACCGAATCCGCCGCAGCACCTTATATAAACCAGAGCAAGAATCCTATTGATAACGTGCTGAAGTGGGATATCAATGCTATGTAAGTAAATTAAAATACCACTTGACTTTTGCAAGTGGTATTTTTTTATCCTATAAACTCAAATCTCCTGAAAATCTTGCCGTCTCTCTCAATGGTTTCATTCCACATAGAAGCAGGTCTTACCCAAAGACCGCCCTCACCGTAGAGAGCCTTGTAAACTACATATTCCTCAAGAGTTTCGCTGTGCTTTGCAGTGCCTATCACTTCATATTCGTTGCCCTTGAAGTGACGGTATCTGCCTTTCTTTATTTCTTCCATAATCTGCCTCAGAACTTGTCGTGATACTTAATCCAGTTGATGATGAAGCCGACAACAAGCCACAGAAGAATAAGGGGAAGGAAAGCAATAACGCCCACTGCAAGACCGACTATAACGCCCAGACCTTTTTTGCTCTTTATGAAGCCGGGCTTGGTCTGCTCTTTTGAGGGGAGATTATCGAAAAGGTTAAGTGTAGCCTTTTCGTCGCAAATGCCACTATTGTAAAGGAGAGGCTCAACAAGACTCTGCACCGACTCAGCACCCTTAAGAAGCTTGCCGATTTTTATACCGAACACTGCAAGAATACTGTCAATAATTGCAAGAATGCCCATTGTGATTTTGTAGTGAGGTGTGTCGGGAGTGTAAGGGCTGTCGCCGCCGTAAAGGTTTGCAACAAGAGATACGATGAAGTTTACAACGTTTTCGTCCTTGATTGCAGCCCAGTCACTCTTTTTAAGTCCTGATTCTTTCTTGCAAAGAGGAGCTAGCTTGCCGATTGTAAGTGAGCCTAAAAGCTTTGCAAAGGGTTTGATTATCCAGCCGATTTTATAAATCAGCTCTTCTTTAACACTGAATGAGGTTGCCATTCTTGCAAATTCAGGAATGTCTGTACCTGCCTTTTTTATAACACGGCGGATCATACCGAAGAACTTGTCTTCAAGGTGCTCCTTGACGGGTCTGCCGTTAACTTCAGCCTTAACGTCGACAGAATCAACGTGAATCTGACCGTTTGCAGGGTAAAAAACAACCTGACGGAAGGTTGCAGGGTAGCCTACAGCACCTGCAGTTGTGATATCATAGAAAATCTTACCGTTATCTGTGTACTTGTAGGAAATATCCTGCATATGGGTGTGACCGGTGAACATATAGTTAAGACCCAATTCAGTGAATTCATCAATTCTCTTTTCAGCCTCGCCCATAATGTTGCTCTTACCGATAATTGTGTAGAAGGGTGAAGGGGAGAGCATAGGGTGGTGGGTCATAGGAATAATGAACTGATTGTTTTTCTTTGCGTCTTCAATCTGCTCAGTAATCCACTGGAAGCAGTCGTCTGAAAAGCCGCTTGCACCCTTAAGGTTTCTGTCGTCGTTGAGAGCGAAAAGACGGTAGCCGTCGCAAAGCTGAACAACAAATGACATGCTGTCCTCATGAACGGAAATAGCTTCATCGGGGCCGAATTCACGGTACATATCAAGAAGCTCTTCGCGTTTTACGCCTTCATCAACTTTCTTTCTCTCGTCGCCGTCGTAGAAATAGGTTTTTCCGTCACCGCTGAAGTCGTGGGTAGCAGTAATAACGTAAACCTTTTTTCCTCTTTCCTTAAGTGAACGGAGAAGCTTGATTACGCCCTCGTGAGCCTTTCTTTCCGCTTTGCAGGTTGTGTCGCCGCTGACAAGTACGATTTCGCACTCGTCATCTGCAAGCTGATCCATAAGTGAAGAGAGGATTTCCTTACTGTAGTACATTTCATTTGAGGCTGTTACGTTGGCTTTGTCAAAAGCCTTGCCCTCGCAGCCCATCTCTCTTGCGTAAAAGTGAATGTCTGAAATAACGTTCAGCTTTAAGGGTTTAATGTTCTCGTACATTTTTTTCTCTCCTTATAATAATAGTATGGGTTTGCTTATATTCACTGCTGAGTTCAATTTCAATCTGACCTTTATCTGAAGAAATTTCAATTCTTTTACCGTCAAGAGTTGCGGTATAATCACTGTTTTCGTTCATAACACAAAGAAGATTGAATTTTTGCTTGTCACCGTAGTAAGTAAAGGTGATTTCAGCTTCGGTGAAATCTTTGTTGAACTCGTATTTTTCAATAAATGTGTCAAATCCCACATTTACAGTACCGGGGCAATAGTAAGCCTTGAACCACATATTAATCGGGGTTGAAAGACCGCCGAAATTGTGGAACCAGCCGCCGCAGCCCGTAACCGTGTTGACCATTTCAAAGGTGTAGTAGGTGCTGTCAACCTCTCTTTTCCAGATATTCAGCGCCATATGAGCAATATCTCGTGCAATATCACCTCTGCCAATATCAAGCATACTCTTGAAAATAAACCACTGATGAGGGAACCAGATATTACCGTTCCAATAGCCGTTTACCATATAGTAGCTTGCAGTCATATCAACGGCAGAAATACCGTAAGGTGAGTGCATTTCTTTTTCGTCAGTAAGGTGTCTTATGATTTTTTCACTCTGGTTCTTGTCGCATACACCTGCGATAATCGGATAAATACCGTCAAGACCCTTGTTTAGATTTTCGCCCTTTTCAGTTACATATTTTACTGTAGGCTCGTAGTTTTCGTCGTGAATCACATAGCTATAATAACCGCTGTTTTCGTCCCATGAATATTTGTTGAGAG
>JBGVGM010000033.1:0-2599 GCA_045121655.1 Acutalibacteraceae bacterium
AAGAGGCTCGTAAAGCGTACCTTCTCAAGAAGTGAAAGAGTATCATTGAACTGCTCTTCGTAAGCCTGCATTTTTGCACTGTCGGGCTCTTCCTTGCTAGCTTCCATCTGATAGTTCATCTGAACCATCTGAATCTGAGCCATAAGTTCATTAAGCTCAGCGTCCTTTTCGTTCTCTTCTCTTGCCTTTGCAAAGTTGAGATAACGTTCGTCCTGCTGAATTGCAGCACCTAATTCTCTTGTAAGTTTGACAATGTCCATTTGTTTATACTCCTTGTATAATGATTTATTTAATAATACTTCCTCGAAGTAAAATTATCCTAAGTATTCGCCGTAAACAACCCACGTTTTTGGATTAGTTACCTTAACTGTGGCAAATGTGCCGATAAGGCTTTCGTCGCCCATAAATTCAATAATGACGTTACCGCCTGTTCTGCCTGAAAGAAGCCCTTCAGTTTTACTTTTGCCTTCAACAAGCACCTTGTAAGTTTTACCCTTCATTTTTGCGGTTCTTTCTCCTGCAATCTTTTCCTGAAGTGAGGTAAGCTCCTTGAACCACCTGCTTTTTTCTTCAGCGGGCACTTCATCAGCCATATCATAAGCCTTTGTGCCGGGTCTGGGTGAGAAAATGAAGGTAAAGAGGCTCGTAAAGCGTACCTTCTCAAGAAGTGAAAGAGTATCATTGAACTCCTCGTAGGTTTCACCGGGAAAGCCGACAATTACGTCGCTTGTAATTGAAAGCTCAGGCATAATCTCATAGGCGTACTCTATAAGGTCAAGGTACTTCTTACGGTCATAATGTCGGTTCATTTCCTTAAGCACTCTGTCATTTCCTGACTGGAAAGGCAGATGCAGATGCTTTGCAATTTTATCCGATGAAGCCATAACATCAAGAAGCTCTTTTGTGCAATCCTTGGGGTGAGACGTCATAAATCTTACTATGAAATCTCCGTCAAGCTCAGAAATCGCCTTCAAAAGAGCTGGAAAACGCTTGTCCTCGCTGAGCTCTCTGTTATAAGAATTCACATTCTGACCGAGGAGAGTGATTTCCTTGTAACCCTGAGAAATAAGCTCTTTGACCTCACTCATCACTGCGTCAAAGTCACGGCTTCTCTCTCTGCCTCTGACGTAAGGAACAATACAGTAAGAGCAGAAATTGTTGCAGCCGTACATAATAGGTACCCACGCCTTGAATCTACCGTCACGTTTTATAGGCAGACCCTCAACAATGTTTCCGTCGCTTTCGGTAATGTCAAAGACTCTTTTACCGCTGCAAAGGCATTTATAAATGAATTCGGGGAGCTTGTAAGAAACGTGAGTGCCGAAAAGAAGGTCTACAAAGGGATAGCTTTTTCTTATTTTTTCAGCTACTCTCTCCTGCTGCATCATACAACCGCAAAGAGCAATAATAAGGTCGGGATTAGTCTTTTTTATGGGCTTGAGTGCTCCCACATTACCGTAAATTCTGTCCTCTGCGTGTTCTCTTATTGCACAGGTATTGTAAAGCACAAGATTGGCTTTTTTTACGTCATCAGTAAAGGTATAGCCCATTTCCTTAAGCATACCCTGAAGCCTTTCGCCGTCAGAAACATTACCTTGACAGCCGTAAGTATGAACAAAAGCTTTAGGTGCCTTACCGGGGAAGCGCGACTCAATTACAGTACGCACAAGGCTCATATATTCCCTTTGTTTCAGAAGCTCCTCTTCTGATATTGTAAATCTGCTGTTTTCCAAATCATTTAACCTCTTTACTGTTATCACCGTATGTATTTGCAAGGGCGATAAGCTTTTTTAGTCTGTGATTTACCGCTGAACGTGACAAAGCAGGACTGCACATTTCACCGATATCCCTCAAACTTGCATCGGGATTTTCGTATCTGATGTTTACTATCTGCTTCATTTCATCGGAAAGCGTGGGGTAAATCCCCTTTTCTTTTATTGTTTCTATTGCCTGTATCTGGTCAAATGCCGCACTTGCCGTTTTTGAAAGATTGGCATTTTCGAAATTAATCCGTCTGTTTGTAATGTTTCTCAGGTCCTTATAGATTTTAATGTTCATTACCTCAAGAGCCGAATTATGAGCACCCATAAGTGCAAGCAAATCTTCTATGCTTTCGCTGTCCTTGATGTAAATAACATTCACATATCTTCTAACCATATGCTTGGCTTTTATGCCGTAATCGTTAAGAAGCTTCATAAGATCAAGGCTGAGCATTTTGTAAGACACAACGAACTCAATATGATAGCTTTTGTTTGGGTCACTTGCCGTACCGCAGGAAAGAAATGCACCCTTGATAAAAGAAATATCGCAGCAGCCCATTTCTCCCGTTTCTCCGCCTGAATCGTTGGAGAGATTTCCACGGTCAATTCGCTGTACAACCTCTTTACCGCTTAAGGAAAAGGCAGTTAAAATTTTACGTCTGTCCTCATCTTTTTCAAAATCGATTGTGTACTTACCTGCCTGAGAAACGGTTTTTCTGCACTTAATGCCACTTACCTTTTCCGCAAGCTCTGCGTACTTTTCAGCAACTGCACCGTTATCCGTCAGCAGTGATATTTCGGAAAGATTGAAGGATCTTCCGAAAAGAAGCATACCGTAA
>JBGVGM010000034.1:0-46240 GCA_045121655.1 Acutalibacteraceae bacterium
TTACAGAAGCTTCAAAAACTGCAAACGTACTGCTTAGCAATATATTTTCTGAATATCTTTTTATTTTTGCTCGGATTTGCGTTCGGGCTTTTTGGTTTTGCGCTTTCAGTCGGGTTTCTTTGCTTTTATTCTCGTTTTTCTGTTTTTTAATTGCCATCCGTTGATTTTATTCTTTCGTTTTGCTCATCACTATTTTTATTATACAAAAATTCGTAATTTAATCAATAAAAACTGAATAAATGTTTTGAATAAAATGTTGACATTTTTGCAAAAATATATTAAACTGTGATTAGACAAATCGTGATTATACTACATTCGATTACTGCACGAGGAGAATTGTTATGTTTATCGGACGAGAGAATGAGTTAAGATTTTTAAACAATTGTTATGAAAGCGATAATGCAGAATTTGTTGTTCTGTATGGACGTCGCAGAGTAGGTAAGACAGAAACTCTGTCTGAATTTTGCAAAGGCAAACCAAATGTTTTTTACTCCTGCAGAGAGTACACGACGGAAAAACAGCTCAAAGAGTTTTCTCAGGCTCTTCTTTCGTGGAAACCTAAGGTTAAAGCGTATACAGAGAGCTTTGCTGACTGGGATAAGGCTTTTTCTTTCATCGGAGAGTTGGAAGATAAAAGAAAAACAGTAATTGTTATAGACGAGTTTCCGTATATGTGTAAAAACAATCCGAGCATACCTTCAATCTTGCAGATTATATGGGATACGGTTTTGAAGGATAAAAATATTATGCTTGTTATATGCGGAAGTTCTATGAGTTTCATCGAAAAAGAGTTGCTCTCAGAAAAAAATCCGCTTTATGGCAGAACAACAGGCATCTATAAGCTGTTACCGATGCCGTATTATGACGCGATAAAATTTTTGCCGGAGTTTTCTGATGAAGACAAACTCATAGCATATTCCATACTTGGAGGCATTCCTCATTATTTAAAACAGTTTAATTCTAAAAAGTCGCTTAAAGATAATATAATAGATAAAATTCTTACTAAGGGTACTGTTTTGTATTCTGAAGTTGAATTTCTGCTCAGGCAAGAGCTTCGCGAAACCTCTATTTACAACACTATCATTGAAGCTATTGCTTTAGGCAATACAGCATTTAATGAGATTCTGACAAAAACCTGCATCGAAAAAAGCAAATTGAGTGTATATCTGAAAAATCTTATTGAGCTTGGAATTGTTGAAAGAGAGTTTTCAGTTCTGGCAAGTGCTAAAGAGCACGCAAGCAGCAGTAAAGGGTTATATAATCTTACGGACAATTATTTCAGGTTCTGGTATGCTTTTGGGTATTCCAATCTGTCTGAACTTGAAAACGATGATGCTATTGGTGTATGGGAAGATTATATTGAAAATTCACTTCACGATTTTGCATCAAAATCCTTCGAAAAAGTTTGCATTGATTATATGTATAATATGAATAAGCAAAGGATGTTACCATTTAGATTTTCAAAAATTGGGCGTTGGTGGGGAATGGTTACAAAAGATATTGAAGGTAAAAAGGTAAGTCAGGCAGAAGAAGTTGATATACTTGCCACGGACAAGAATGAAAATAAATATATATTGGGCGAATGTAAATTTCGTAAGGAACTGTTTGATAATGCTGAACTCAGAAAATTAAGAGCAAAAATTAAATTCAGTGAAGAAATGTATTATTATTTGTTTTCTATGTCAGGTTTTACTGATGCAGTTATTGAAAAATCTAAAACGGATAAAAATCTATTTTTGGTAGACATCGAAAAAATAATAAATGATGTTGTTTAATTTTCATTTTGCAGATCATTATGAAAATTATAGGTTATAAAAACTTTTTTGATATAAATATAACAGAGGTGATATTATGCTGAACTATCAGAGCTTATCTGCAGAATTAACTGAACAGGTATTAACTGACAGAAAAAACGGTACTTTGCCTATGGTAGGGTTTGATGAAACTGATACCATCCGAAGAAACAATCAAAGAGATAAAGCTAATGTAATACGAACGGCATTTGTACGTGATATTGATAAAATAATGCACTGCCCTTATTATAACCGTTATGCTGATAAAACGCAGGTGTTTTCTTTCTATAAGAATGATGATATCACTCGCAGAGGTCTGCATGTCCAGTTGGTTTCACGTATTGCAAGAACAATCGGTAAGGCGCTTAATCTGAATCTTGATTTGATTGAAGCGATTGCACTTGGCCACGATATAGGACATACACCCTTCGGTCACGCGGGTGAAAGGTTTCTTGATGAGTTGCTTTTTGAACACACCGGCAGGCATTTCAGCCACAATATACACTCCGTACGTGTGCTTGACAGTATTTATCCTTATAACATAAGCCTACAGACGCTTAACGGCATTGCAGCCCACGACGGCGAGATGGAACTGTCAGAGTATTATCCGAAAGCACTGGATGATTTTGAAACTTTTGATGCACAGATCGAGGCATGCTACATTGATAAATCTAATGTAAAAAAGCTTGTGCCTGCTACTTTGGAAGGCTGTGTAATGCGGATTTCTGATATAATTGCATATCTCGGCAAAGACCGTCAGGATGCCGAAAAAGCACAGCTTCTTAAAAACAAAGATTTTGAACCAGGTGCGATTGGTACATATAACGCGGAGATAATAAACAACCTCATTGTCAATATTATTGAAAACAGTTACGGGAAACCTTATATAAGAATGGATGAAGCCCATTTTGAGGCTCTGAAAAAAGCGAAAGCTGACAATTATATGCTGATATATAAAAATGATTCTGTAAATGATGTTTTGCAGAATACCGTAAAGCCGATGATGTCAGATGTTTACGCGAAACTACTTGATGACCTGATTAAAGGGAATCTTGCTTCACCGATTTTTAGTCACCATATTGATTATGTAAATAGTGCACATTATGCCCGCAGTATACCGTATGAGTCAACTGAACCCAATCAAATTGTTACTGATTATATCGCGAGTATGACAGATGACTATTTTATCGATCTTTATGAGTATCTGTTCCCTGACAGTGATAAAAAAATTACCTATAAAGGCTATTTTGATTAATGCTTTGAAGGGTGCGTTTTTGCGTGTGTCGGGAGAGCGCTTGAATGGCATTCAAGAGGTCAAGAGTTCGATCCTCTCCGTCTCCACCACAGCATACTGAGTAATTATTTGTTGCCCGCTTTCAGAGTGGGTGCTTTTGTTTTATGAGGTTGTTGGTTTACTTATTGAAAACTCAATTTGTTTGTGATATGATAAATACGGAAAATATATTGTCTCAAAACAAGAGGAGTGGTTATAATGTTATTGTTTTCAAGGCGAAAAAGAATAATAAAAAAAGCAGTTGAGAATACAGTTAAAGCATTCAGCGCAAGGACACCCAAGATATTTGAACACTTCTTTTATGGTGCTTTTGATATTGCTCCTCAAAATCTTGTTGTTTGGTATTTGTTTGAAACAGACAAAGAACTTGAAATTGCCAAATCATCAGGTTTCTGTGCCGAATTAAAAGAATTGACTATTAGAAATCTTATTTCTTTAGGTTATCCTAAGGAAGCGTTTGATACAACAAAAACAGCTGTCACTGACTTTAATAATGATAAAATAAAATTTCAGGGTGGCTCCGAGGAAGATAAACAAAGAATATTTAATGCTTTATTTAACAGAAAAGCGATGGTTTCTTTCACTACCCGAGAAGATATTGACAGAAAAGCAAACGGTGATTATCGTCTTTATTTTCAATAATTTTATGCATACTAAAAAACACCGAGTAGAGCACAAAAACTCTACTCGGTTTTCTCTTGCGCCACCTTATCAAATTGTGCTTTATAACAGGGGGTTATTTTTATTTGTTGATTGTATAATGAAAAAAAGGGGTGCGTTTTTGCGTGTATTGGAGAGCGCTTGAATGGCATTCAAGAGGTCAAGAGTTCGATCCTCTCCGTCTCCACCAACAGCATACTGAGTAATTATTTTTTTGCCCGCTTTTAAGTGGTGTTTTTTATGACATATTGAAAATATCTTTGCTTAGAAGTATAATGGTTAAAAGGTGGTGTTGCTATGAATATGGTAGAAAGAACTGAACGAATGAAAAAGTTTATTCTAATGAATAACATTGTTATTATAATTCAGATTGTTTTGGTTGTATTAAGTGTTATCTTTAATTATTTAATTGACGATTTTGCTGTCTTTATAACTGTATTTATACACATAGCAATATTTGTTTTATACAATGGAATTGTTGAAAGCATTGTTGAGTATGGTTATTTAAGAAAGAAGTTTGCAAAGATTTGTGATGAAACTCACTATTTACGATATTTTAAATTAAAAAAGAGAATGTACAGAGCATCCAAAAACAAAAAGACATAGTATCGGCAAAACTAATTCTACAGTCAGTTATTAAAAGCTTTATTGCAATATTGAGTTTTATATCACTTTTCTTTATGATTTCATTTGAATAAAAGTAAAATAACCCGAGCAGAGCGAAAAACTCTGCTCGGTTTTCTTTTACACCACCTTATCAATCCCCACCATAAACTGCTCAAAGTCAAACTTATCTATTCTTTTACCGATAATTCTTGCAGTATTGTTTTATTTGTGATATACTGTTCGGGTGTTAAAAACGGACGAAAACCCGAAAGGAGATTCTCTTATGCAGAATAATGAAATACTTCGCAGCAAAAAGCTTTACCTTTTCGATATGGACGGCACCTTATATTTAGGAAGTCAGCTCTATGATTTCACTCTGGAGCTTTTGGATACACTCAAGAAAACCGGCCGCAGATACCTTTTTATGACCAATAACTCTTCAAAGAGCGTTGAGGATTACGTAAAAAAACTGGGCACACTCGGTATCAAGGCAAGCAGAGAGGATTTTATGACCTCTTCTCAGGCAACTGCCTTTTATCTTCACAAGCACCACGAGGGTCAGAAGCTTTATGTGTGCGGTACGGAATCTTTGAAAGAAGAGCTTCGCCGCGAGGGCTTTACAGTTACTACCGATGTTGACGAAACAGAATGTATCGTTATGGGCTTTGACACAGAGCTTACTTTCCAGAAGCTTCACGATATCAGCTTTATGCTCCTTACACGCCCCGAGCTCCCCTATATTGCTACCAATCCCGACTATGTCTGCCCAACGGAATTCGGCTCTGTACCCGACTGTGGAAGCGTTTGCGATATGATTTATAACGCAACTAAAAAACGTCCCGTTGTAATAGGAAAGCCCTCTCCCCTGATGCCTCAGCTTGCAATGGAAGAGTACGGCATATCAGTTGACGAAGCCTGCGTAGTTGGCGACAGAATTTACACCGACGTTAAATCAGGTCTTAACGCAGGTATCACATCTATCCTCGTTATGAGCGGCGAAACTACTCAGGAAATCCTCGACGAAAGCGAGGACAAGCCTCACATTGTTCTTAAGGACGCAGGCGAGATTCTTGCGGCTCTTAAAGAGGAATAAAAGCTACACTTGAAAGGAGCCGTTACCGTGCTTTTTGATATATTCAGGCGCAAAAAGAAAAACGCCCTTGATGATAATTCTCTTACTGAAGAGAATAAACAGTGGAATAAAATGTGGGATTTATGGGCAAACGGTGAAATCCAATCCCCTTATAATGAGCTTATGACTTATCAGAGTGAAGTAAATAACGGCGGTCACGGCCAGTATTTCGTAAACACTGAAAATACAAGTGATTTACTTAAAGAAATGTCAGGGCTTAACAGTGTTCTTTCTGACACATTAAAAGAAAATCTTAAAACTGCCTATGAGGCCCATTTGTTGTTGGAACAGGACGAAACTAACGAAGAAGCTGAAGCTGTTTTGGAAAAATGCGACGATGTGTTCTTTCAGAATGAAAAGGATATAAATGCTATTTTAGAAAGTTTCTGCAAACAGATATAAACATACACCGGGTGGATTTAAATGTCTGACCGGTGTTTTACTATATGAAAAGCAAGCAAAAGTTCGCATCTACAACGGCAAAACGGCAATCATACGGAGAAATCTGATTCCTACTATTTTAAAAATTTTGTTTTAAAAAAGACACTTCTTGAAAATGTGTTTCAAAAAATTATACATCGAGTTGGAAATAAGTCTCTCTGTTGTAAAAGTTACAAATTGTTCATTTTATCAACAACTAATCGACAAATTATATCATATAATTATCTTGGATATGGTTTTCTAAGGAAAAAATCGTATTATACTTTAAAAAGGCGGATGAGACAATGATTGAAAAAAAACTTCCTAACGGAAAAGTTGTAAAAGGCTATCCTATCACAGGCTCACAGAAAATGATGTACCTTATGTCACTCAAGTACGGCTCAGGTTATCCCGTAAACAACATCGGCTGTGGCGTGTACTGGAAAGGTGAAATCAACAAAGCTGAAATGAAGGCTTCTATCTATGAGGCAATCGAGCGTTGTGACACTATGCGTCTTCGTTTCTTTATGGGTAAAAAGCTTCAGCTTCATCAGTATGTTACAGAAAAGAGTGAACTTCTTGTTGAGGATTGGGACCTCAGCGATATGACAATTGACGAAGCAGAAGAAACACTTCTCGCTTTTTCAAGAAAAAATATCCCTATGTTCAACTGCGAAGTACATAAGATTTTCCTTGTAAAGTTCAAGGACGGTTATCAGGGTATCTTTATGAGACTTCACCATCTTGCTATGGACGCATATTCACTTAAGATTTTCGTTAACGACATTATTGAAATCTACAAGCACAAAACTCAGGGCACAGCTTATCCGAAGCCCATGAGAGCGTATATTCCTGCACTTGAAAAGGAGCTTGAATACGAAACATCAAAGCAGCACGAAGCAGACCAGCTTTATTGGTACGATTCACTTGCAAAAACAAGCGAACCTATCTTCACCGACTTTATGCTCGACAACAGACTCAAAAAGCAGCAGATTGAATTCCCCGACCGCCGTTTTGCTGATATCCACTCAGGTCTTCCCGATGCGGATGCAATAAGATTCAGCATGAGCAAGGAGCTCAGCGACAAGGTTCTCGCACTTTGCGCTGAAAAGAATATTTCTGTTTTCGCTGCAATTTCAATGGCCGTACGTACTGCTCTCTCCTGCTTCAACGATAATCAGGAAGACGTTTCCTTTAAGATGATTATCAACAGACGCGGTACAATTGAGGAAAAGAAGTCAGGCGGTCTTCGCATCAACTTCCTTCCTATGAGAAGTATTATCAAGCCTGAAGCTACTTTCTGTGAGGGTGTAACTGACATTTCAGAGGTTCAGAACGAAATGTATTCACACTCAAAGCTTTCATTCCTTGAAACACTTCACGAAAGACACAAGTCAATGTCTGAGGAAGCTAAGTTTGACTCAACCTACGACAGCTTCGGTCTTTCATATCAGCCCCTTGTACCTTTCACCTGCATTGACGATGAGATGAAAGACTCACTCAGAAGCATATGGTACAACAACGGTGCTACAATGATTCCTCTTTACCTCACGGTAAGCCACCGTGCTTCAGACAGCGGTCTTGATTTCAACTTTGAATACAGACGTGAACAGCAGGCAGCTTATGACCTTACAGTATTCTATTCAAAGATGGAAAAGATTTTCGCTCTTGCAACAGAAAACCCTGACATTACTGTTGGTGAGATTCTTAAGGCTATTGAGCTTACCAAAGAAGAAATCGACGGCAAGCCTCCTGTTGTGGAATCACACGGTAAATTTGATGCACTCAAGGATAAGTGGACACTTGCAAAGTCAGTACTTAAAACATTCGTTACTCTTATTAAGGCATCACTTTCATAAATATATTGATTCAGCCCTCCGTACTTATTCACGGAGGGCATTCGTATTATATTCTATTGACAAACACATTAAAACTTGATAAAATAAACCGTCATCAAAAAACAGAACGGAGTTTAAAACAATGAGTTATTTTTACAAAAAAGACGGAGAAATATTCATTCCCGAAGCAATTAACCCTGACCTTGTTAAGCTCGCTAACGCAGTTGTAAAAAGCTGTAAGCTTACTTTCAGATTCCAGATGAAATCAACCTCACTTACAAACGCGCTCAAGGCAGGCAAAGAAGAGCAGCTTCTTTCACTTATGCAGAAGTGCTACGAGAAAAATAAGAGAGTCTACGACCAGGATATGGCTCTTGCAGGCGTTACAATTGAAGAGGTTGACGATGCTTTCTTCCAGGACAAAGATGTTGACTTCCTTAAGAATCAGGTTAAGATTCTTGTTGACTTTGCAGCTATCAACACCGTTGTTGAATCAAACCTTATGAAGGTTCTCGCTGCAAGCTGTGAAAAGGTACTCGGTGTGCCTATCAACAAAATCAAGTTCTTCACAAATCAGGACGTTATTCTTGAAGAGGCTGAAGACGACGAGGAAGAAACTGAAGAATAAAAACCGCCCCGACGAGCGATTAAGTATTGCGGTCGGGCACCCCCGAAGCCTTGTTGCTTCGCAATAAAAATCAATCCCCACCGATTCATAAGGCAGGGGACTTTCTTTATCTTGAGGTTTTAAACATGCTTTTTTATTCTTTCGGCTTGTGGCATGTGTCCTTGAAGGCACAGCCGCCGCATCCGCAGGAGCATGAACTCTCCCCTCTTTTTTTCTTTTTGATTTCATTAGCAATTATTCCGATTACAACTGCTGCAATAATCAATGTAATTATAATTGTGGGCCAGTTCATTTCTGCACCTCCTTCGGGTTATTTTATTTCTTTGAAGCTACAAGGTTTTCGGAAAGCTTTCCTGTCTCGTTCTTGTTCTTTCTTACAAGAAGATAAGCGAAAGCTACAAAGACGATCGCTGCTGCAAGTGTTCCGATAATATTTCCTTCACCGTTAAACCATGAGCCGAACTGGTAAACCATAAGTGAAATTGAGTAAGCAAAAACACACATATACGAGATTGTGCCCGCTGTCCACTTTGCGTTGTTCATTTCACGTCTGATTGCACCCATAGCAGCAAAGCAGGGAGCACAAAGAAGATTGAATATCATAAATGAGAAGCCTGAAAGCTTGCTTGAACCGAAAATTTCCTGACCGATAAGAGCAAGTCTTTCTGAGTTCATTGAGTCTACAAGCTCGAACGCAAGGTCTGCGTCAGCCATTGATGTAAGTGAGCCGAATACGCCTACAACCTCTTCCTTTGCAACAAGACCTAAAAGTGTTGCAACTGCAGCCTGCCATGTGCCGAAGCCTAAGGGCTTAAAGAGCCAAGCTACAAGTCCACCAAGGAATTCGAGGATTGAAGCACCACCGTTTTCTTCGGTGTTAAAGTGGAATCCGCCTTCAAATGAAAGGCTGTTGAGTACCCAGATAATAACACTTGCAGCAAGGATTACCGTACCTGCACGCTTGATGAATGACCATCCTCTTTCCCAGGTGGTTCTGAGAATGTTGCCCATAACAGGTGCGTGATATGCGGGAAGTTCCATAACAAAGGGAGCAGGGTCACCTGAGAAGGGCTTTGTCTTTTTGAGAATAAGGCCTGAAACAATTACTGCACCGATACCGATAAAGTATGCTGAGGTTGCAACCCAGGCACTGCCGCCGAAAAGGGCACCTGCAATCATACTTACAATGGGCATTTTTGCACCACAGGGAATAAAGCCCGTTGTCATAATTGTCATTTTACGGTCACGGTCCTGCTCAATTGTTCTTGAAGCCATAATGCCGGGAACACCACAGCCCGTTGCAACAAGCATAGGAATAAAGCTTTTGCCGGAAAGACCCAGCCTTCTGAAAAGTCTGTCCATAATAAAGGCAATTCTTGACATATATCCGCAGTCCTCAAGAATTGAGAGAAGGAAGAAGAGAATTACCATCTGAGGTACGAAGCCTAAAACAGCACCTACACCGCCTACAATACCGTCAGCAACAAGACCGATAAGCCAATCTGCACAGCCGAAAGATGTAAGAAGTTGAGTTACGCCCGGAACAATGGTTTCACCGAAAAGGGTGTCGTTCATAAAGCCTACTGTCCAGTCACCGATTGAGCCGATTGAAAGGTAGTATACAAACCACATTATTCCTACGAAAATGGGAAGAGCAAGGAATTTGTTGGTTACAATGTTGTCTATTTTGTCGGAGAGCGTGAGCTTTCCTGCATTCTTTTTCTTGTAGCAGATTTTCATAAGCTCTTCTATGTAAACGTATCTGTCATTTGTGATGATACTTTCAGCATCGTCATCAAACTTTGCTTCAACTCTCTTTATGTCCTCTTCAATATGGTCACGTACAGCAGGGTCAATTTTAAGCTCATCAATAACTCTGTTGTCTCTTTCAAAGATTTTTACAGAGTACCAGCGCTGCTGATCCTCGGGCATATGATGAACGGTAGCCTCTTCAATGTGCGCAAGGGCGTGTTCAACTGCACCGCTGAAAAGTACGGGAGGTACGGGCTTACCCTCTTTTGCTTTTTCAAGTGCAATTTCTGCAGCCTTTTCAATACCGTCATTTTTAAGAGCTGAAATTTCAACTATAGGACAGCCAAGCTCTGCACTGAGCTTTTCTATGTCGATTTCATCGCCGTCTTTTCTTACAATATCCATCATATTGATAGCAATTACAACGGGAACACCGATTTCAATAAGCTGAGTTGTAAGGTAAAGGTTTCTTTCAAGGTTGGTTCCGTCAACGATGTTGAGGATTGCATCGGGACGTTCACCGATAAGATAGTTTCTTGCAACTACCTCTTCAAGGGTGTAGGGTGAAAGTGAATAAATACCGGGAAGGTCAGTGATGATTACATCGCTATTCTTTTTAAGCTTGCCTTCCTTTTTTTCAACAGTAACGCCGGGCCAGTTACCCACGTACTGATTTGAACCCGTAAGAGCGTTGAAAAGCGTTGTTTTACCGCTGTTAGGGTTACCTGCAAGTGCAATTCTAAGACTCATATAAACCTCTCTTTCTGAATGCGGTTAGTTTTTTCTAACCGAAACTCCAAAAAATCTTTTCCCTATTTTAAAAAGGAAAGATTATGCTATTTCAATCATCTGTGCGTCTGCTTTTCTCAAGGAAAGCTCGTAGCCACGCACCTGAATTTCAATGGGGTCACCGAGAGGTGCTGTTTTACGCACAAAAATTGAAACACCCTTTGTAATTCCCATATCCATGATTCTTCTTTTTACAGGGCCTTCACCGTGAAGCTTAACTACCTTTACGGTTTCGCCGATTCTTGCCTCTTTAAGAGTTCTCATAGAAAATCCTCCTTTTGCTGTATGATGGAAATTAGTCTTTACTAACTAATTATCCGCAAGAAAAAAGTTAGTTTAAGCTAACTGACGAATATATAATACTCTTTTTATTTCAAAAGTCAAGGGGTTTTTTGAAAGTTTTTCATGTTTTTATAAAAAGAAACGGCAGAGTCTCCCCTGCCGTTACTATACAACTGATTAATAATGTGTTGTGCTGCACTCAAGGCACTCACGGTTAATTCCGAGCAGCTTCCAGAACACATTTGCAATTTTGAAAAGGAACTGCCCGATACCGTCTTTGTGGCAGATACAGGGACAACCTTCAGAAAGTTCAATATCAAGCTGAGCATTCTGTACTGTAGCTACATTTGCTCTGACACTTATTTTTTCAGCATTCTCATATTTATGACTTTTACTTTTGCCACTATAAATATGTACGCGGATTCCGTCAATAAAGTCAAGATAAGGTTCATTCATCTGAACTGTGAAATCGTGCTTTGTGCCATCCTTTTTATAGATTATACATCTCACCGAAACCAGGTCTTCGCCTTCATCAAGAACCGCATCCGTAAGAACAACCATACTGAAATCAGAATCAACTTCTTTTGCCTTGTGAGTGATTGTTGTGTCCATCATAGTTATCTTGAATTCTTCATTACGGGGAATAAAATCTATATGAAGATAATTTCCTGCAAGGTAATACGAGAAAGTGCTTTCTCCTTTTGTTGTTACTTTTTCTGTACCCTTTGTCCCGTCATAAAGTTCATAGTTAAATACGGCTTCTCTGAAATCATAGCACATATAACCTTCTACCGCAGTTTGGGGAACACCTGAAACAACTTCAAACTTTCTCACGTATGACGGAATAATATCTCTTTCTTTTTCGATTATGTATGAATCTGTCTCACTCCATTTATACTCACCATATTCATCCTTTGAACCGTCAGTAACATATACATACACGCTGTATTCTACTGTTACTGTTGATTTTCCGTTTTCTGCCGCTTCAAACAAATCTTTATATCTGACATAAGCATTCACATTTGTACGAACTTTTCCACTTGACGAAGCGCCTGCGTTTTCGTCAATAAACAAAGTCGTTGCAGGAAAATAACCTTCCTTCACCTGCCCGTCTGACAGGCTGAGCTTGTAACCCATAGAAATTGAACCGTCGCCTATGAAATAATAAAGCTTTTCAGCTTCTTTTGCAAGATTTTCTTCACTTCTGTCGTTGATATACCAAGTGTCTTCTTCAAACTGATTTTCAACGTCTCTCAAGGAGATTGGTATGTTATCCGTAATTTCAAAGGATTTTACAGTAACGGGCTCGGGATCTTTTTTGAGAAAGTCAAACAGAGCATAGCTCTGTGAAGCGAAACAGCCGAAGAGCAAAACCACACTCATAAATACACATAAAAGCTTTCTTGTTTTTTTCATGCTGAATTCCTCCTTAGTAGCAATTTTATTTGTAATTTTATAATATCAAACTATGTATTTGTTGTAAATATGTATTTCAGCTTTTCGTCATTTCGCACAAATACAGCTCATAATTTTCTATGTGCAAAATCAGAAAAGTATGATATAATTGTAATGTTAAGTGAAAATAGATTTCTTTAATGAAACGGAGGAAACAAAAAAAATGAACACTTACACAAAAAAAGAAAGGAATATGTACCTGTTAGGTCTTATGGGACAGAATGTTATTTATAACATTATTGCTACAGGTATGACCTTCTATTTCCAGAGCGTTATCTTTATTCCTGCAGCTGCAATCAGCGTAATTATGGGCGTTGCAAGAATCTGGGACGCAATCAACGACCCTATGATGGGTACAATCGTAGACAGAACAAGAAGCAAGTGGGGCAAATGCCGTCCGTATCTCTTCTATGTTCCCGGCATTGTTATGATAACCACCTTCCTGACCTTCGTGAACGGTCAGTATTCAGGTGACAATTCCGCCACAAAAAATGCTCTTATTATCGGTTGGGCTGCAGTTTCATACATCCTTTGGGGTATGACATACACTGCAGGTGACATTCCCATCTGGGGTATCACTTCACTTATGACAGAAAAAGCTTCCGACAGAGAAAAGCTTATGGGTCTTGCAAGAATCGTTGCAGGTATAGGCGGCGGTGTTGCTCTTATTGCAGTTATTCCCGCTTCTCAGGCTGTAGGCGGTATGTTTGAAGCAAACGGTATGAGCAACAAGGATGGCCAGCAGGCAGGTTTCCTTGTAGTCTGCGGTATTCTTACTCTTATCGGTTCAGTTCTCTTCCAGTGTGCTGCCTTTGCAAAGGAAAGAGTTCAGCAGCCATCAGACGAACACGTTGGCTTCATTCAGAACGTTAAGATTATGTGGGCTTGTAAGCCTTTCAGACGTATTCTTATTTCAGGCGTAATCCGTGCCCCGATGAACATTCTTTCAATCGTTGCTATGACTCTTCTCTCCTACTACTTCGGAGATAACGGCGGTGACGGTCAGAGCTATATTATTTATATGGTAATTCTCGGCGGTTCACTCTTCGGTGCTCAGTTTGTTGCTAACATCATCGTTCCCAAGCTTTGCGAAAAGTTTGAAAAGAAGACTATCTTCAACGTTTGCTGTCTTATCAGTGCTATCCCATTTGCGCTGTTCTTCATTATTTACCTTATTGACGGTACCAACCTCTACGCTTGGCATTGGGTTGCTGTAATGGCAGTTCTCTTTGCTGTTTCCGGTGCAGGTATGGGTATCACAATGGTACTTCAGACAATTATGATTGCTGACTGCGTTGACTACGACGAGCTCAGAACAGGCTACCGTCCCGACGGTGTATTCTTCTCAGGCCAGTCATTTATCGTTAAGCTCGGTGCAGGTATCTCCTCATTCATTCAGGGTATTGTATTTGCAGCAGTAGGCTTCAGCGGTGACAATGTTCAGATCTGTAACGAAATGCTTTCAAAATCACCTGCTTCAGACTTTATGTTTGCAACTGCTCCCGAATTTGAGGCTTACCGTTTCGGTATGTTCTTCCTTGTCTCTGTTCCTGCTGCAATTTCCTGCGCAGTTTCAGTTCTTCCTATGCTTAAATACGAAATTTCAAACAAGAGTCAGATGGAAACTCTCGACGCTCTCAACGCAAAGAGAAACGCTGAATAATAAAACGAGGGGGCATAACGCCCCCTTTTTTGTTTTAAGCTGAGCTTTACTTTTCTGCAAGCAGAAAGAACCTCACTGCAAAACAAACGGGATATATTATCTGTCTTAACGGACAAGAATAATGAATAATACAATCTGAATCTTCCCTTTACATCTGATTAAATTCTGCGGACTTCTTCTTTCTTTTTGCAAAAGCGTAAAAGCGCGACCACAACTCCACACTCCACACTTTACGAAAGGAGCTTTTATAATGAAAAGAATTCTTGTTGCCGGTGCCGGCCACGGCGGACTCACTGCTGCCTATAATCTTTCACTTAAGGGCTACGACGTAACCGTTATTGAAAGTAAAAAGCGTGAAAATCTCGGATATGACTGGCACGATGCTCTCGAAATGTCTGCCTTTACAGAATCGGGAATCCCCTGCCCTCCCGAAAGTATGTACACACCAAGTGTTCAGCAGGTTTTCACCAACCCTTCGGCAACGGTAAAAATCCCTCTGCCTTTTATTGAGGGTGCAGGCTTCAATATGGACCGCAAGGTACTTATCAATTATCTTGTTGACTGTGCAGAAAGTGCAGGCGTTAAGTTTATGTTCGGCACAAAAGTGCTTTCTCCTCTTTCGGCAGGTAATAAAATAATCGGCCTCAGATACGAAAAAGACGGAAAGGCTGTTTCAGCTTTTGCTGACCTTGTAATTGATGCAGCCGGTATGGCTTCACCTGTGAGAACAAATCTGCCTCTTTCCTGCGGAATTGAGAAAAAGCTTAAAGAAAGCGATGTTTTCTACGTTTACAGAGTATACTACAAAAATGAAACAGGTGAAAAAATCGACCCGCCTTACAGTATTCACCTTTTCCACCTCAACCGACCCGGTATTGACTGGTTCATTACAGAGGAGGACAGATGTGACATTCTTGTGGGTAAATTCGGCTCAAGCGGAATGCTTACGGAAGAGGAAATTGAAAAAAGCATTGAGGATTTCAGAGAAAAGTATCCCTTTTTCGGTGACAAAATCATTCGTGGCGGACAGAAGGGCGTTATCCCCTTAAGAAGAATGCTTCCTGTTATTGTATGTGACGGCTACGCCGCAGTTGGTGACAGTGCAGGAATGACAATTCCACTTAACGGCTGCGGAATTGTTCTCAGCATGAAAGCAGGAAAGCTTCTTGCTGACGCTGTAATTGAAGCAAAAGACGGCGAAATTGATTCAAAGGCGCTCTGGCAGTACGAGTACAATTACTTCCAGAATCACGGCAAAGGACTCCTTATGATTGCTGTTCTGAAAAAGTTTTTCAGCTTTATTTCAGGCAAGAACGTTGACTTCTTCCTTGAAAAAGAGATTCTTACGGCAAAGCAGCTCGCTTTTAAGTCGGGCATTGCCATTGACGGACAGTATATTGCTCACGTAATAAAAACCGGCTGGAGAGTATGGTATCTCTTCTTCCCGCTTATTGATATAGTCAAGAGTGTGCCTGCAATTTCTGCTGTCTGCAGCAGTATGCCTGAAAAATACAGCGAGAAAAAAGTCAGAAAATGGGCAAAAAAATACAGCAGATTATAAAAGTAAAACCGCTGAGCAATTCAGCGGTTGCTTTTTTAAATTAGGATAGCTTTTATTTTCTGTAGCAGTACACTGCAAAATCCAGTGTTACTTCAAGCTGTTCAATGCCCTGAAGCTTCTTTTTGTCTTCTGGCTTAGTGTGGTAATAATAAGGTGTCATTCTGAAAAGAGCTTCAATGTCCTCCCGGGTCTGAAGTGTGACCTTTTCAGTTATTTTTACTTTTTCAACAAGTGAAAGTATTTCAGTTTCAGGTGGCTTCTCGTCGTTTTTATACGGGGTATCATAAAGTATCTCTTTCATTTCAAAAAGATGGTTTTCACCTGATACCACTGTTAAGACAAGCCCCTTTCCTTTAAGAATTCGGCTTATCTCCTTTTCATGAAACGGTGCAAAAAGATGAAACGCCAGATCAACACTTTCACTTTGAAGAGGGATTTTGGAAAGGTTTGCAACAAAATATGTACCGCCGTTTTTACGCTTACCTGCAAGTTTTATCATTTCCTTGGAAATATCAAAGCCGCAGACTGTTCTTCCTGTTTCTTCAATAACGCAGTGTGAATAATACCCTTCCCCTGAGCAGATATCGGTTACAACTGCGTTTTCAGCTGTATTTTCTCTTATGTAGGAAACAAGAAAGCTCTTGAGAGAATCGAAGTAGCCCTTTTCAAGGAAAGCCTTTCTGGACTTTGCCATATCCTTATTGTCGCCTATAAGTGAGCCGTCCTTGTGCTTTCCCGTAAGGAGATTGACGTAGCCCTCTCTGGCAATATCAAAGCTGTGATTTTTTTCACATCTGAAGGAGTTATCCTTTTTTATAAGTGCACCTGAACAAACAGGACAAATCAACTTAACCATAATCCACCTGAATCTTGTATATTTCTTTAATATGTGATATTATACACTCAAATCTTTATTTAATCAAGAAGGCGATTTCAAAATGGCAAAGGATAAAAAAATCAAAACAAACGCCATGCGTATTTTAGACAAAAACAAAATCCCATACAAAGTCAACTACTACGAATGCAGTGAGTTCATTGACGGAATTCATATTGCCGACATGCTCTCGCAAAGCTACGATATATCCTTCAAGACTCTTGTAGCTGTAGGCAAAAGCGGTGAGAATTACGTTTACGTTTTGCCCATACACAAGGAGCTTGATTTAAAGAAAGCTGCAAAAAGCGTCGATGAAAAATCTGTTCAGCTGCTTCACGTAAAGGATATAAAAGACGTTACAGGTTACATCAGAGGCGGCTGCACAGCCATCGGTATGAAAAAGCAGTTCAAAACAGTTATTGACGAATCCTGTCTGTCTTTTTCTGAAATCATAATCAGTGGCGGAGCTTTGGGTGTACAAATTTTTATTTCCCCTGACAGTTTTCTTAAGGCTACAGGCGCCAAAACTGAAGATATTCTTGCAACTTTGTGACAAATATTAAAAATATTCATAAACTTCTTGAATTTTGGAAAGTAATGGTATATAATTAAGATACTAAAAAAGGAGGAATTGATTATGGCAGATTTTATTAAACAGATAGAAATTGTTTTTACAGACCTTTGGAACTACTTCTATGTTTTCCTTTGCAACTTATGGGATGAAGAACTTAACGAAGACTGGATCGTAAAACATAACTGAGTCAGATTAAAAAGCTTTGGCTGTTTCTTAAAAGAGACAGCCATTTCTTATATAAAAGTAAACTTCAGGTGATACTATGATAAAAGAATACTTGGAAACAGGAAAAATAACAAGTACCCACGGAATAAAAGGTGAAGTACGTGTTGAGCCCTGGTGCGACAGTCCTGAATTTCTAAAAAAATTCAAGGTACTTTACTTTGACAATAAAGGCGAAAAACCTGTAAAAATCAACATCCGTCCTCACGGACATATGGCAATTGCTAAAATCGAAGGTGTGGACACCGTTGAAGAGGCTTCAAAGCTCAGAAACAAAGTTCTTTATTTAAAACGCAGCGAAGCACATCTTCCCAAGGGAAAGTATTTTATTGCCGAGCTTATTGACTGCTCCGTCATTGACGCAGATAACGAGGAAAAGGTTTACGGCACAATAAGCGACGTTTCCGAAACGGGAGCCAACGATGTCTGGCACATAAAAAATGAAAACGGCAAGGAGTATCTTATTCCTGCCATTCCTTCCGTTGTAATTTCTACTGATGTAGAAGCGGGAATAATCCGAATCAGACCCCTGAAAGGTATTTTTGACGATGAGAATTGACATACTTACCCTCTTTCCTGAAATGTGCGAAAACGTACTTTCAGAAAGCATTATAGGAAGAGCAAGAAGCGAAGGCAAGGTTGAAATTAACTGCCGACAGATTAGAGATTACTCAAAAGACAAGCACAACCGTGTTGATGATGCCCCTTACGGCGGCGGAATGGGTATGGTTATGCAGGTGCAGCCCATTTACGACTGCTATATGAGCCTTTGTGAAGATTTAGGCAAAAAGCCCCACCTTATATTTATGTCCCCTCAGGGAAAGGTGCTTACACAGAAAAGAGTCAGGGAGCTTTCAGAGCTTGAGAATATTGCGATTCTCTGCGGTCACTACGAGGGTGTTGACGAAAGAGTAATTGAGGAAATTGTTGACGAGGAAATCTCTGTTGGCGACTATGTGCTTACAGGCGGTGAGCTGCCCGCGTTGATTCTTGCCGACAGTGTTTCACGTATGCTTCCCGGTGTGCTTAAAAACGATGAAGCCTTTACTCAGGAAAGCCACTACAGCTCACTTTTGGAGCATCCGCAGTACACACGTCCTTTTGAATGGCACGGAAAAGCTGTTCCGGATATACTGATATCGGGGCACCATGAAAAGATTGAAAAGTACAGACGTGAGGAAAGTCTTAAAAGAACCTATCTCAGACGTCCCGAGCTTCTGAGCAAAGCTGACCTTTCCAAAAAGGATATAGCTTTTCTCTCGGAATTCAAAAAGCAACTGAAAAACTCAGCAGAATAACGGTTAGTTAAAGCTTTAATTGTGTAAAAAAGCATATTACCCCCCTTTATCTTGTGCATACTGACGTCAAGAGGTAATTTTTTGTAGTTATTTTGCACAAAAATGAGGGTAAAAAATTAGCAATGTTTAGGCTTGCAAACGAAATCGTCGAAACTCCATTTTTTTCATTGACGAAGAAAAGTTTTGTGGTATAATATGTAGGTAAACCAAAGCGACTACTATACTATAACAATGTGGGAGATTACAGATATGTTTGTTAAAGATGTAAAAGTTCAGAATCAGGTTGGTCTTCACGCTCGTCCTGCTACTTTCTTCATTCAGAAGGCTAATGAATTCAAGTCATCAATCTGGGTTGAAAAGGAAGAGAGAAGAGTTAACGCTAAGAGTCTTCTCGGTGTTCTTTCCCTGGGCATTATGGGCGGCACTGATATCCGCATTATTGCAGGCGGTCCCGACGAAGAACAGGCTGTTGAAGAACTTGTAAAGCTTGTTGAATCAGGCTTCACAGAATAAGAACTGAAAAAGTATAAGACAGAGATTAATTCTCTGTCTTTCTTTTTTTTATCTGAGCTTTCTCAATTGCTCTTTTTGTTCAGGCGTTATTCTGTAGCTTTCTATTGCTTTCTGAATGGCTTTTCTGTGTGTCCAGCTATCGAGCCGTCTTTCCTTTATAAAGGGCAGAATTGCATCATACTGTTTACTGAGAGCTGTAGCAAAGTACCACGCCACCATCATTTTGATGTAATACTCATCACTTCTGATTTTTGCGATTCTTTCAGGATATTCCCTTTTGAACCTTTCGTCAAGAAAATGCCTCATAAGCACACCTATACCGTATCTTACGGTGTAGGTGTATTTGCTTTCCAGCCACTCATAAGCCTTTAAAAGGAGCTTTTCCGGCTCTTTTTTAAGCACTTTCGGATTCATCATATCCGTTGTCGCCCAATTGTCTACAAATGGCAGAAAGCGGTCAAGAGCTTCAACACAACGTTCAAAGTCCGTTATCTTTTCTATGAAAGAAGCGTGCAGGTTATTTTCGTCGTAGTACTCGTGAGGCAGGGCTTTCATAAACTCCTCTGCCCTGCCCTCTTTCCAAAGCTCCTTTGAAAGCTTCCTCAGCTGAGGTGTGCGTACACCGATTACCTTTTTCGGGTCAACTGTGGGCATAAGTTTACACTGAAAAGCCTTATATTCTTCATCCTGAAGCGCAAAAAGCTTATCTCTTATGTCACTCATACCTCAATCACCAGACCAACAGACAGCTGATTACACTTTTCTTTAAGGTTATCCTTGAGAATTTTATATGCCTTTTTACCTGTGCAGTGACCTGTATAAATCAGCTCAATACCTGTTTCTTCAATCCTCTTTGCAAGAGCAAGAACCTCGCTGTCAGGTGATTCGTAAAGGTGGAAACCGCCTATAAGCGCAAAAATGCTCTTTTCAGGGAAGGTGGCAGCAACCTCTTTGATAATGTTGTCTGCACCGCCGTGACAGCAGCTGTTGAAAATCACGAGGCCCTTTTCGGTGTCAATCACAAGGCTCTGCTCGTGGTCAAAATTATCAGGCACCCACTTTTTGTCTATGCGTTTGTACATACCTGCCTTTTTGCCTATGAGCTCAAGGTTTTCTGTTTTATGGGGCACAAGGTATACACCCTTCATGATTTCCGTGTCAGATTTTACATATTCAATTCTGTGGTCGAATTTTCCGAGTACACCCTTTTTGATGCCGATGTATTTAGAAAAAATCAGCTTTCTGCCGTAGCAGTTTTCCTTGCACTGCTCCTTAAGATAAAATTTCGCCTTACTGTTAAGACCAAAAAACTCTTCCATTCCGTCAGCGTGGTCATAATGAGCGTGGGAAAGCACGGCATAATCGATTTCTGAAAGGTCAATACCAAGCTTTTTTGCGTTGTCTGTAAATTTAGAGGAAGCACCCGTATCAAGCAGGATTTTCTTTCCTTCGTGTTCGATATAAACGCAGAGTCCCCACTCGTCTTTGAGCGGAGAATCTGCAATATTGTCAATTAAAATTGTTGCTTTCATTTTGTATCACTTCTTTTTATTTCTTTCGGAAAATGCTTGTAATTTTTTCAAGCACTCTGATAAATTTTGCCTTTATTTCATCAAGCTTCTGAAACTCTGCCATTGCTTTCTGATGGTCCTCTTCAAGTCTGCTTTCCATGTTGTAATACATAAGGTTGCAACCGCATTCACTGCAGGTTTCCTTTATATAAAATATACTGAGCTTTTTTCCGCATTTGGGACAATTCTTTTCCATGATATTTCCTCCTTATTCTGCTGATGCTCTTTTTGTGTTTTCTTCTCTGCGTTGTTTGATTTCTCTCTGAATAGTCTGCAGCTTTTCGCCTTCAAGGTCGTAGAATTTGTAAGGTATAAGCTGAATGAAGCTGAGAACAGCAGGAATTGCAGTAATAAGAGCCCACAGCCAGAAACGAGTGTTGATTCCCGAAGCTTCGTTAAGCACCATATCCTGACCCATTTCCTGAAGTCCTACAAGAGGAATAATTGCAGTTGCAAGAGCTGAGCTGAGCGAGCCTGTAAGCTTACTGATAAATGTAAGAAGTGAGAAGGACATACCCTCGCCTCTCTCCCCTGTTTTCCATTCCATATAGTCAACGGTTTCTGCAATCATCTTTGTGGGAATAACTGCGTTGATTGAGCTTATGTAACCGTTAATCATACCCTGGAAAGCGAGAAGAGGTACAATAATTTTAGCGTTGGTATAGAACTTAGCACCGATAAGGAACACTACAATTGCAGTAATTGCGTTAACGAAAACACCCATATAGATAATCTGCTTTGAGGTGAAGCGCTTTTCAAGCTTACTGAGTGTGCCGAAGCCTATAAAGTTCATAATTGTTCCCGGAAGGCCTGCAAGAAGTGAAAGGCTGGCAATACCGAGAGAAAGTGTGTAGTAGTAGGTAGTAAATGTACCACCGATACCGCCGAGAGTTGCGAGAATTGATGAAAGTACAATAAGAAGAAGTGGCTTGTTCCTGAAAAGGTATCTGAAGCAATCAAGAAGCTTAGGCTCGTCTGAATTCTGAACAACTCTTTCCTTTGTCATTGTACCCGCAAGTGAGAACAGGAACATACCTACAGTACCTGCGAAAATTCCAAGGAACACAAACACCTGAGAAAGTGAAAAGGGAATTACGCCGTTCTTGCTAAGGTCGATACATACGGTAATCATAATTCCGGGAATACCGCCGATGATACCTGAAATAAGTCTTGCTGACTTGATAACTCTTGAACGGTCAACAGGTGACGGAGAAATTGCAGCTGAAAGGCCCCAGAATGGAATGTCGCCTATGGTGTAGAAAAATTCCCATACAAAATAGGTAACGCACATATATATAATCTTAACGGTGGTTGACTCTACGTTTTTAAGGAATTCTGCACCGCCGAAGAATACTACGGTTGCAATACCGAGGAAAATCGGTACGAAAATAAGGTATGGCCTCAGCTTTCCGTAACGTGTTCTTGTTTTGTCAACAATCGCACCCATAAGAGGGTCGTTTAAGGCATCCCAGAAGCCCATTAAAAGAATCATCAGTGAAACAGCCCTTGCAGGCACGCCAAAAACTGTTACGAGAAAGAAGGTCAGCTGTGCTCTTACCATATTGTAGCCTAAGCACTGACCGCCGTTTGCAATTCCGTAAATAAGCGTTTCTTTAACGCCGACATAACATTTTTCAGTGTCGATTATCTTGTTTTCCATTATATTTCTCCTTTATTAAAATGCTTTTATTTAACATAAATAGGTGCTGTGAAAGCAATTAGGTCATTTTCGTTTTCACCGATTCTGCCATACAATTCTGCTGTGTAGTAGCCTTTTTTAAGGCTTATTTTTATTTCTTCATCAGCTTTACATTCTGCTGCAGTTTTAAGGTTATCCGTAAGCAGTAAAATTCTTTCGGGAACAACCTCGTAATCGGGATTTATTGAAAGGAATCTTTCACTGTCTATAGTGAATTTAAAGATTCTTTCGCCCTCTTCGATTTCATCTCCGACAGTTTCGCCTCTATCTGTTTCAAAGCAGAAAAGAGGCCCTGCAGAAACAGCGGTTCTGCCGTTTCTGATTGCGTCCTTCATACTCTTAGCAGTAAGCTTTTCGCCCTCACAAAGAAGATAGGTGCAGGCACCTTTTCTTTTGTTTCTCTCTTTCCTGTGCCAGTCTCTGCCCATTGTGGGAGCGATTCTGAAACCTTCAGAAAGCAACTTGTGGAGCCACGCTCTCGCTCTTTTGTTAGGTGAATTCATTAGCGGCTCACCCTCAGACCATATCTCCATATAATTTACGAGGGAGAAATCCTTTACCTTAAAGTCCCAACGGCCGCCTGTACATATGGGTGTGCCAAGCTGATATGGGTGGGCAATACCTACAAGACCGCCTGCTGAATGTACCTGCTTCATTTTTTCGTCGATGTTTTCGGGTACGGCATCACGCCATTCAACAAATTTTTCTGCTCCTAAAACCAGCATATGGCCGAAATAGGTGGTCCATTCAATTCCCTGAAGCACCGTCAGCTCTTTTTCTTTTGCTGCTTCTTCTCTGCCCGAATAGGTATTATGGTCAGTAAGACAGATACCTTCAAGGCCACGCTCTTTAGCTGTTTCTATAAGTTCACCTACGGTGAAATCGCCATCGCTGTGCACTGTATGGCAGTGCAGCTCACAGGGGTACCATTTTTTAGTGTTCATTCTCTCCCTCCTTCAATTTTCACACAGAAATCTGCTTTTTCAGTTATAAGTGCGTGAACGTTAAGAGTAAGAGTCCACTTGCCTTTTTCTATTTTTGTTTTTTCAAAGCCTACAGAAGAAAACTCTTCGCTTATAATGTGGTGCTGATTGTTGCTGTGTCTGTGCGCTGCACCGATATAAGCTGAGGGAGAATCAAGAGAGATTGTAATGTGATTTTTTAAAGGCAGATATTCCTCTCTTGAGGTGTAGTCGCCGTAATTTTCTCCTGCATCTCTTTTTATGTTTTCATCAATAAGCACCATGCTTTTTTCTATGTCATCCATATTTTTAGGACTGTATGCATAATGGATTTCAAGCTTTGAAAAGTCGTCCTCAACGTAGAAATCAAGCGGCACGTTGGTCTTTTCGTTTTCGGGAGTGAGAAAGAAGTTTTTTTCAAAGATTACGGTCATCAGCTTTTCCACTCCCCCGTATATGCTTTATATTTTTCGTAGTATGTATCAACAAGCTTTACAGCTATGGGATAAGACAGCACAAGAGGATGCACTGTAAGAGCCTTTACGGCTTTTGCCTTATCTTTTTCGATAATGGCCTGGGCAGTAAGGTTTTCGTAGTGCTTTACTGAAAGAATAAGATTCTTCTGCATTTCGGGAATGTTTTTGATTTTATGCGGATGTACCCCGTCCTTATCAACAGTGCAGGTAATTTCACATACATCTGTTTCCTTAAGGAAGTCAATTGCACCCTCGTTGGGTACTGAAAGCACCATCTGAACCTTTTTGCCTGTGGTTTTTGCTTTTATGAACTGCAGTGCAACTCCTGCATAACCACCGTTGTCGGGCTGTTTTACATATTCCTCTGCAGTGGGCACGGGGAACTTTTCATCACGTACAGTGCCTGTTTCAATGGAGAAATAGCTGTTTTCTCTCATAGCGTAGTGACGCATAAAGCACTCGAATGCCTTTTCAAAGTTATTATCAATGTCAATAGTACGCATTTCCTCGAGCATATGGTTATTGATTTTGAGGATAGTCTCCCCTCTTGTTTCGCTGCTGCTGAGAACGGAATTCACTGCTTTGTCACGATAATGGTAGAAATAGAGGTATTCATTTGGTAAATCATAATCGGAAAGCTTTAAAATCTCCTCATTGAAAAGTCGCATTTCCGTCTTTTTGTAAAGTTCGGGATGTAAAAGAATCTTTTCAGTTACGTCTCTTCCGTCTATTGTAAGATTTCTGAACCAGGAAAGGTGGTTAAGTCCGTAACATTCAAAGTTAAGCTCCTTTTCCCCCGTAATATCACGAAGCTGACGGAGAAAACCGCTTGGTGCATCGCATACACCGTAAACGTTTTTAAAGCCCATTGTGCGAAGCGCCTGAGTTACAAGTCCGCTGGGATTAGTGAAATTGAAAACGGGAGCATCTTTTTTTGCTACCTTTTCAGCAAGAAGGCAATATTCCTTCAGAATGTGAATACTTCTCAGTGCCATAGCGAAACCGCCTGCACCTGTAGTCTCCTGTCCTAAAACGCCTTCATTAAGAGCTGTTCTTTCGTCAAAAACTCTGCCCTCATCACCCTCGGCACGGATTGTAGTTATCACAAAATCCGCATCTTTCAGTGCTTCTTCCGGGTCAGTAGTAAGAGAAAAAGCAAGGTCAGGGTTAATCATTTCGGAAATGTGCTTTGCTATTTTTCCGTAGGTGAAAAGCTTTTCCTCGTTGTTATCCATAAAGACGGTTTCAGTGATTCCGATTTCTTTAGCACCAAGTGCAATCGACTTGGAAAGGAATGGGGAACGGACTCCACCGCCGCCTAAAACTGCAAGCTTCATACGATTATCCTCTCTTTCAATAAAGCCAAAAAACTGTATTATTTATCACACTAAATTATACAATGATATGTGCCCTTAAATCAATGGCAATAACAGAGAATATATTTGTTTCTTTTGTACAAAGAACAGAGCTTTATTTTTATACCAGTGCCATAATAAAACAGCAACTCCACCGACAAAGAATCGGTGGAGCCTTTTGTTACCATTTGAATTCTACACTTCCCTTTGAGCAGATACCCTGATTCTCTTCAAATAGAATTTCTGCATATTCGCAGTTTTTTCCTATTACATCTGTAATTGTGCCTTCCTCGCTTTTCTGAAGAATAATCACATACTCCGTACCCTTTGGTACATTCAGCTCAGAGGGCACCTGATGGGTATTGAACCCAGACTCAGAAATTGCTTCATTATCTTCATTCATAAAGACAAACTCTGTCCTTACGGGAACATAGACGGGAATATAGTTGATAGTCACCTTTGACTGATAAACAGTTTCTTCTCCGTTTTCGTTTACGGTTATTTTGTCTGTGAGGGTCTGACTGCCGCTTGAATTTCCGTCGATTGAGCCCTTGTCACCTGAAACGGAATAGCCCATACCCTCAACGCAGTAAATGTCGCCGTCACTTTCCTGATAAACGGGATTCATATAGAAAACCGTACCCCATTTTTCATAGGAATAGTAAATATCGGCAATAAGCTCAATTTCCTGCAGTCCGTTATCCGTATGGTGAATTTTTGACTGAACATTTGAAAATCCGCCCTCTGAGCAAAGGCAGGTGTAGCTTTCCTCTGTTTCGGTTGAAGGTATTTTCGCATCGAAAATCCAGTATCCGTTAATGTCGTCGAACACATATTCCTTATGAGTCACTTTTTCACCGTCTTCGGTTGTGTCCTCTTCTATAACCTGACGGGCGTAGATTTTACCCATGTAATCTTGCTTGTCTTCAATTTGGACTGTCTGATTTTCGTCTTTTACTATGCTGCCGATGTTTTCCTCAAGATAAGCCTCCATATCAAATGTATTTAGGCTTTCGGTTGTAATAACCGTACCGATAAGCCTGTCGCCTGAAGTGCTTTTGTTTTCACTGTCAGGTTTTTTCAGCTGAAAGCCGCTGATAACCGCTGCAAGTATACACAAAGCAATAAGTATTGCAATAACCTTAATCTTCATTTTCCTCTGCCTCCATTTCTCCGTCAAATTTAAGTATATCGCCTACATCACATTCTAAGTAGTAGCAGATTTTATTTATTGTACCGAATCTTACGCCCTTTGCTTTTCCGCTTCTGAGAATGGAAAGATTTGCCTCGGTTATGCCTATAAGGGCACAAAGCTCCTTTGAGGTCATTCCCTTGTTTTTCAGCACATCTTCAAGATAAACCTTAATTGCCATACTCTCACCTCATATAAAGGAATCGTTGTCCTCTTTAAGAGCCTTGCTGTCTTTTATGTAAGCAGACATTATAAGCAAAAGCAGAATAAAGCCAAGGGATAAAAGAGGAATTTCCACACTGAAGTTCACTTTTGAAAGCTCGTTTATAAATCTTAACTGAAGCACAGCGAAAAGCGCAGAAACGCCAACCGTAAGCTCTAGGGCAAGTATACAGAACCTTGAAAGCTTTTCTGAACATTCAACCGTTCTTTCACTGTATCGGTCAGCAGCAAACTCATCTGTCAGCTCAAGTACGATAAATACTGTACGGATTCCTAAAATTGCAGGTAAAACTGAATTGAGAGCTGAAAAAACAGTAATTATTCCAACCTCTGTCTTCGGTATTTCCACGGTGCAAAGAACAAACATAAAAACTGCACCGATAAATTTAATCACAACCGAAAGAAGATTTTCTGCTCTTTTTCCCTCGGTGTTTTTAAGTGTATCGGCAAATTTAAGCACAAGATAGCCCACAAAAAGGGACCAGAAGGAAAAGGAAACCAAAGCAGGAGCACCGTCAATTTCACCCTGAAGTCCCATTTCAGATGGGTTGATAAGCAGATAAATTACGGCAAAAAGCACTGCTGACATAAGCACAAGAAGGCTGTCAACCCTTCTGAATGTGTTTTTCTTAAGCTTGAAAAGCAGCGTAAAAACAGGTATAAGGCAGATAAGTGCATAAAGCACAACAGAAAAAGAATTACCGGTTCTTCCCGAGAGGGACATTCTGCCCAGACCGTCAGCCAGAGCAGTCAGAGGAAAGGAAAGCAAATCAAAAATACCTTCTGTTTTTATGTCCATACCCTTTGTGATACCAAGCACAGCTGCGGCTTCAAGCAAGAGAAAGCCCACATACTTTTTATTTTTCATATTGCATACCTCCTTACAAATTATTGTTTTACAATAATCTTCACATCTTCATTATACACACAAATTATCGTTTGTCAATAATTTTCGCAATAATTGAAAAACTATTTTGATTTTTCTGTTTTATGTGTTATTATATGCCTAGTATAAAAAGAAGGAGAATTACCATGGGCAAAATTTTATCACTTGTAATTTCACTTATTCTCATGATTGAAAACCTGCCTCTCTTCTGGAACCCTGTTCTCCAAATTGATGCAGGAAAGCCTCTCGGAGAAATCACTACAAAGGCTACGGGCTTTCTTTACGGTCTTGCTGAGCCCGGTGTACCCTCAGAGGCTATGACAGACAGCCTTGATATTTCCTCTGTTTCACAAAAGGTTATTGACGGACTTCAGCACCCCACAGGTGACGCTGACCGACTCAAAAATCAGCTTACCGAAACAGACTACACCGTAGTTTATCTTCAGGATGCCTTTGATACCTGGTACTATGCCTGGGAAGAAATCGGTGAAATGCGCAAAAACGGCACCTACGATTGGAAAGAGTACATAACCGAGGTGTACTTCCCTATTGTCCGTGAAAAGGTTACAAAGCTTAAAGATAAGGATTACAGTAACAAGCTTGTTTACTGTATTTACAACGAATGTGACAACGGTGTATGGTTCGGAAATTATGTTGACGGCTGGGCTCAGTATGACGAAATCGGCAGACAAAACTTCTACGAGGGTTGGAAAATGACCTACGACCTTGTAAAGAGCATTGACGAAGATGCTCTTATCGGCGGTCCCGGCTTCTGCGATTATGAAACAGTAAAAATGGAAGGCTTTATGTCATACTGCAAGGAAAACGACTGTGTGCCTGAAATTATGATTTACCATGAGCTTGCAGATTGGTCAACAACCGACTGGAAAATGCACGTTGAGGATTACAGACGCATCGAAAAGGAAAACGGCATAAGTGAGCTTCCCATTATCGTAACGGAATACGGCACAATGGAGCAGTGCGGTAACCCCTCACAGATGATTCACTACATCTATGAAATTGAGCGCACCGGCACTTACGGAAATATGGCTTACTGGCGACTTTCCAACAACCTTAACGACACCTGCAGTGACGACAACACCCCCAACAGCAACTGGTGGCTTTACAGAAAATATGCCGAAATGGACGGTCAGCGACTTGCCGTTACCGTAGATTCCCTTAAGGACAGACACAAGCACGACGGCAACTGGAGAAGAGATTACAAGGGTATTGCTTCAATTAATGACGAAAAAAATAAGCTCGACATTATCGCCGTAGGCAGCGACAACCCAAGAGCAATTGAAATTAAAAATCTAAAAGAAACAAACCTCGGTAAAAAGGTTGACATAAAGGTAGAATGCGTTTACTATAACGGTCTTAACACTCCCGTTTATGCACCGATTGTGCTTCGTCAGTACACTGCAAACGTTCCCGGAAAGCTTACAATAAACATTCCCGGCACAGATACAGATGCAGTTTACTTTGTAACTGTTACGCCCCACAAGGAAGGCACAGAGATTATCCGCAATCAGAATATCCCCGTAAGATATGAATTTGAAGACGGCAGACTTCTGGGCACAGCTTACATCTATGACAGTGCATATGCCACAACGGGCGAAATTCAGGGTATGGTAGGCGGAATTGAAAAAGACGGTGACGGTGTCAGACTTAAAATAAAAGCGCCTCAGAAAGGCACTTACAAGCTTGATATTGTATACGGCAAGCACAACGATTCGGGTATTCCTGAAGGAAGAGATTTTGCTACCGCAAACTTTACTCTTGACGGAAAAACAACCGAGCTTAAGCTTTCCAACACCATAAAGAGCGAATACACCAATCTCTACTCAATGACCCTTGACCTTTCCATGGGCATACACACAATTAAATTTACCCACAATGACGGCACTTACGTGCTTGACAGCTGTCTTCTTTACCTTGAAAAAGAAGACAAGGATATTTCTGTTCTTTCCGACAGTGCAGACGGCACAGCTTTCCTTGCCGTTGCTCCTTATGACGGTTGGTACACCGTAAACGGCTTAAACGGAAAAACTGCAGCTACAATTGACGGAATCAGCACCGAAGTCGAAAACGGATCCGTAGTTTATCTCAGACGCGGTCTTAACGAAATTGAGCTTTCCTCAGGTGCTGACCTCGCAATCAGCAAGGCTTCTGACAGTGGCTTCAGCACCACAGTTAAGGCAAATGAAATGACTCTTTCAGGCTCAGCAGAGCTTATTACCGACAAATACGGCAACACCTTCGTTGATTCAATAAGCAGTCTTGACGGTAAGGCTGATTTCAGTATAAATGTGCCCGCAGACGGTGACTACAGAGTTACACTTAACTACGCAAACAACGCAGAGGGCGGAGTTCATTCCTACAATGTTGACCTTATTGAGCGCTATGCCACCTTTACTGCAAACGGCGAAAGTCAGGACGTTTACTGCAGAAACACCTTCTCAAGATACAACTTCAAAACAGTGACCTTCACAATGAAGCTTAAAGCAGGCGAAAACAACGTTTCAATCACCAACAGCGGAAGCTATCTCTTTAACGGTATGACTGCTTACGCACCGCAGATTGCTGAAGTTACGGTAAACGCAGTTATTAAATAATTCTTTCAGACAGCAGAAAACCCACAGGCTTGACCTGTGGGTTTAATTTTTATCAGCTTTATTTAATTTATTCAGCTTTTTCTTCCTTCTTAAGCAAGGAACAGTGATTGAAGTCGAGAACCTGAGTCATACCGCTGAATTTCTGACCCCAGAGGTCTGCCCATTTTTCACAGTAAGCTGCGCTGTAAGGAACATTGTTCTTCTTTCTGTATCCTGCAAAGCAGTTGCACCAGATTACTGAGGGAAGGGCAATTACAAGATAGTAAAGAGGACCGAGGAGAAGGCACTGCCATGTGTGGCCGTATTCGTGGATTCTGCAGTTGTAGGTCCATTTCTTGTCCTTGTGATTGTCCTTGATGAAGATGAAAAGACCCATTGAAAGTCCGCCTGCATTCCAGGGCATATAAACGATTTTTGCATAGCCGAAATGCTGCCAGCGGTAGCCCTTGATTTTTGTAAAATAAAGGAACATCAGTCCGCCTACAAGGTTAACGGGAAGTCCCCATGTCCACTGTACAAGATAGAAAAGGATGTCGATAACTGAATTTTTCCAGTTCTTTTCTTTCTTAGCAGGTTCTTTCTGAGTAATATCAATTTTAGTTGTCATTGTTTTTCTCCTTTATCAGTTTTCTTTTGAGTTTCTGATTTTTGCCATTTCTTCTTCAATTTCAATAAGAACAACGTAATCGCCGTCTTCATTGAGTTCAAGAGGATGCTCATCAACTAAACTGTTATTCTTACCGAGCCAGGTTGTTTCGTACTTCTGACCTGAAATGTCTTCCATTATACCGATTTCTTCTTCGGTGAGAGTTACACTGCCGTACTTGTGCTTTGTTGCAACTGCAGCACGGATGATTGTGTGCTCCTTCTTGTTCATCTTGAACTTGTGGAGAAGGAAGAGTGAAATGCAGGAGAATACGATAGGTACAAAGGTGATACAGATACGCACACCGAGAATTGCACTGTCTGACTGCTGGAAAAGTCTGCCGGGGTTAGCTGCTTCCCATTCTGTAACGGTAGCACCGGTCTGAAGGCCGAATGAGCCGAGAATGAACATAACGATTGAACTCATAACACCTGAAACGGTCTTCTTGATAAAGGTGTTGAAGGTACCGATAACACCCTCACGTCTTCTGCCTGTGATAAGCTCGTCAACGTCTGATACGTCGGGAAGAATATTCTGAGCAACATAGCCGAGACCTGACTTACCGAAGGGATAGAGAATACCTGTAAGCATAAGGATAACCTTCCAGATGAATGCGCTTTCGTTGCCCTCTGTGGGGTTCATAAAGAGACATACTGCAAAGCCTGCAATCATAAGCGGTGTTACAATACTGCCGCACTTTTTCTTGCCGTGCTTCATTGTAAGAGCATAGTTGAGAGGGAATGATGCAGCCTCGAATGCACCTGCAATTGTTGTGAAAAGTACATAGTAGCCGGGAAGCTTTGCGATGTACTTGATGTAGTAGATAAGTGTTGTGCTGTAGAAGAAGGTTGAAACGTTGTAGCAAAGGCTCATAAAGAAATATTCTCTGAAGGCCTTGTTCTTGAATACATAAACGTATTCGTTCATAAGGAACTTGAAGTCAAACTTTTCAAGCTTAAGGTCAAGAGAGGGCTTTTCTCTTGTGCGCTTGAAGGTGTTGTAAAGGCAGATTCCGTAAATAACTGCAAGACATACACCACCGATAAGCATAGGCTTCTGAGCGCCTGTTGAGGGTGTGCTGAAGCCAAAAGCAGTAAGAATGAACGACATAAAGAAGAATGAGGGGAACATACCGAATGAGTTGAAAATATAACCCACTGAGTTATACTGTACTCTCAGGTCATAGTCCGGTGCAAGCTCGGGAAGCATTGCAACATGGGGAATGTCAATAATTGTGTATGCAGTCTTATAGAGCATATAGGCAACTATGTAGTAGATGAAAGCCTGAATAGGTCTTTCTCTGCCGTCAAGACCGTAGCTGTTCCACATCATTGCAAAAGCAACAACGAAAAGAGGCATACCCCAGAGTATGTAACGTCTGTGCTTACCGTACTTTGAACGTGTTCTGTCGGTGAACACGCCCATTGCAGGGTCAGTGATAGCATCCCACACAACAGCGATTGTTGTTACAAGACCTGCAAGCTTCAGGTCAAGGTTAACAACGTCTGTAAGGAAGCTCATAAAATAAAGACTGATTACATAACCTGCACCTGAGGTTGTGATGTTTGCACTGCTGTAGTTCATCATAGGCACAACAGCAGTTTTGAAGTCACCCTTGACACCGATAGCCTTGGCAACACGCTGACCGAAGGTCATACCTGAAGGTGACTTGGTTTTTTTAGCCATTAAAAATCCACTCCTAAAAAATACTTTCTATTTATTCTAACATTTTACAACACTTATGTCAAGGAAGAAACCTTTTAAAACAGTTGCAAAAACTTTTTTTATGTTGTACAATTAAAAAGTAAAAATTATTAAGGAGATGTTGTTCTATGTTCTCATACCCTGAATTTGATAAAAACGGCATTAAAACCCTTTGTGAAATGGGAAAAATTCAGCCGGAAATGAATATGACAATCAGAATCAAAAGATTTAAGGGAAACGAAAGCTTTGCATCATTTGATGAAAAATGCGAAACTGCTTTTCTTCTTTTGAAGGGAGAGGCAGAAATCAGCTGGCTTGGCAGAACTGAAAAAATCAGCCGTGAAAATCCTTTCGTAAAAACACCATATTGTCTTCACGTGCCAAAGGGCATTGAAGTTACAATAGTAGCTAAGGAAGGCACAGAGATTCTCATTGAGCAGACAGACAATGAAAGAGATTTCGCTCCAGTTTTCTACACCCCCGACGATATTCTCTATCAGGAATTCGGTAAAGGTCAGTGGGACGGCACAGGCTACAGAATCTGCTCAACCGTTTTCGATTACGATAACGCACCCTATTCAAACCTTGTTCTCGGTGAAGTGTTCAATCAGCCCGGCAGATGGTCAAGCTATCCCCCTCACCACCATCCTCAGCCTGAAGTTTACTACTATCAGTTTGACAAACCTCAGGGCTTCGGTGCCTGCTTTATAGGCGACAATGTTTTCAAAAGCACTGAAGGCAGTGCCTGCTTCATTACAGACGGCTTTGACCACGAGCAGGTTGTTGCACCGGGCTATGAAATGTGCTATGTATGGATGATCCGTCACATTGACGGCGACCCCTGGTACAAAACCACACGTTTCTATGCAAAGGAACACGAATGGCTTGCTAAATAATGCTGCAACGCATTGACTAAGAGGGCTTCTGTCCTCTACATTTGCCTTCATAAAAACGTGGTCCTAAGCTTAAGTCCTACGAAAAGGGCAAGCACATCTTTCCCACCTCTATATATTACTAAGCTTTCATTCGAGTGCTCGCCTATGCGGCGGGCACTTCCTTTTGTCGGTTGTGGCAAAAGGAAGCAAAAACACGCTTTTCGGTTTAACCGCCGCAAGCAATTGCATTTCGCACCCGTAAGTTCACCATTTGACAGCTCGACCGCTATCCCGCTACAGATTGCTATAAGGTTAAAGAATGCCTTTTTACGTTGTTAAGGGAAGTGCTCTGTGAGATAAACTGCACACCTTGAACGGAAGTCTCTTTCTGAAAGCAGACAGTAGCGGTCAGCGAATGTCGGACTAACTTTACCTTGAAATGATGGATGTAAATTAGACGAGAACACTTTTTATAAATGGCACGGACTTAGCGGACTCATTTAAGAAAGGTAGTTTTAAATAGAGCTGTCCGCACCCGACTGCCTATAAAGCAGTACGTAGCAATTTGAAAATTACCGATAGAATAAAAGCTTATTTCTTTATCCACGGTGAGCAGAAATGACTACTAAGAAAAAGAGAGATAACAGTTGTGGCGGTAATTTTCATGCTTGCGGCGGTTTAACCGTGAGCGTGTTTTTGCTTACTTTTGTCACAAGATACAAAAGTAAGTGCCCGCCGCACAGGCGAGCACACGCAGGAAAGCTTGGTAACATAGAGAAGTGGGAAAGATGCGCTTGCCCGATTCGTAGGATTTTAGCTTAGAATAACGTTCCGAGGGAAATAGATGTGGAGGGAACAGCCCTCTCAGTCAAAATCTTCGATTTTGCCAGCTCTCCCAAAGGGAGAGCCAAGTGTTGTGCTCTTTATTTATGTTTTGCAGCAAAAACCTCTCCCGGAGGGAGAGGCTAGTGTTCTGTTCTTTGTTTTGGTTTGTAATTTCTTCCCTTTCAAAACAAAAAATGCTTAAAGGCCACTCTGAGCAAACCTTACCGTTTCCATAGCATCCTTTGCATAAAAGGTTGCACCTATTTGTTCCGCAAATTCCTTGGTCAGCACAGCTCCGCCAACAACAGTTTTAACTTCGGGGAGCTGTTCATTTATAAGCTTTACCGTTTCGGCCATAGCTTCGGTTGTTGTGGTCATAAGAGCGCTGAGTCCGACTATGTCCGCCTTTTCATTTCTTGCACTTTCAAGCACCGCCTGAGGCTCAACATCTTTACCTAAATCAATTACCGTAAAGCCGTAATTCTGCAGAAGCACCTTTACAATGTTCTTTCCTATATCGTGAATATCACCCTTAACCGTTGCAAGAATGATTTTTTTTGTTTCCTTAAGTCCCGAATCCTTCATTACGCTTTTAACCGCATCAAAGGCTCTGCTTGCCGCTTCGGCACTCATAAGAAGCTGAGGAAGATACATTTTCTTTTCTTCAAAGAGCTTTCCTACCTTATCGAGGGCAGGCACAATCTGCTCGTTAATAACATCAAGGGGCTCGTTTGATTCAATCTCTTTCAGTGCCGCTTCAAACGACGGCTCCTTAAGGCCCTTTACAATAGCCCTTATAAGAGGCTTTTCAATTTCTTCGTCTGCAGATTTGTTTGTCCCCTTTTTCTCCTGAGTAAGTGTTACATCCTTAAAGAAATCAATGTACTTTTGGCAGGATTTATCCTTGCCCATAAGTGCCATATAGGTGTGATATGAGCCCATCATTGAATCCGAAAACGGGTTCATGATTGCACAGTCGAGTCCATTTAAAAAAGCAAGTGAAAGGAAATACGAGTTAAGAGTTTCTCTTGAGGGAAGTCCAAAAGATACGTTGGAAACGCCAAGACTTGTTTTAACGCCAAGCTTTTCATTGATCATTTTTACACTGTCGAGAGTGATTTTTGCACTGAAATCGTCTGAGGATACTGCCATGGCAAGAGGGTCTACAACAACGTCCTTTTTGTTTATGTCGTACCTTTCGCACTCCTTCAATATTTTTTCAGCGATAGCCGTCCTGCCCTCAGCTGTGTCGGGAATGCCCGTTTCGTCAATGGTAAGGGCTACAACCACACCGCCGTATTTCTGCACAAGAGGCAGTATTTCGTCCATAACCTCTTTTTTTCCGTTTACAGAGTTTACCATGGGCTTACCGTTATAAATACGCATAGCCTTTTCCATGGAGCTTTTCTTTGCAGTGTCAAGCTGTAAGGGCAAATCAAGCACACTCTGAAGCTCTTTTACAGAAGAAACCAGCATACTGTCCTCGTCAATTTCGGGAAGTCCCACGTTCACATCAAGAATATGCACACCCTTTTCCTGCTGAGATATGCCCTCACTTAAAATGTAGTTGATGTCACCCTCTCTGAGTGCTTCCTTGAAGCGTTTTTTACCTGTGGGGTTTATTCTTTCGCCGATTAAAACCGGTTCATTTCCGATTTCAACTGCGTGGGTGTATGAAGAAACAAGGGTAAGATTTTTGTCTTCTGTAGGTGTAAAGGGTAAATCCTTTGTCTTTTCAACGGTAGCTCTGATGTAATCGGGAGTTGTTCCGCAGCAACCGCCTAAAACTGCAGCGCCCATTTCTGCAATCTCTTTCATTACAGCAGAAAACTCTTCAGCATCAACGTCAAAAACAGTTTTTCCGTTTTCCTTTTTTGGCATACCTGCGTTGGGGCTGACAATCACGGGCAGTGAGGAATATTTAATATACTCCCCTGCAATTTCTTTCATCTGATGAGGTCCGAGAGAGCAGTTGATACCGATTGCATCGGCACGCATACCCTCAAGAAGAGCAATCATCGCCTTTGGTGAGGCACCGGTTAAAAGCTTGCCTGTTTCGTCGTAGGCATTGGTTACGAATACGGGCAGGTCACAGCTTTCTTTTGCAGCAAGAAGAGCCGCCTTTGTTTCGTAGGAGTCGGTCATGGTTTCGATGATAATAAGGTCTGCACCGTTATCTGCACCAAGACGGATACTCTCTGAGAAAATCTCAACTGCCTTTTCAAAGGGCATATCACCTAAGGGCTCAAGCATTTTTCCGAGAGGACCTACGTCAAAAGCTACAAAGCATTCTTCTTTATTGTCCTCGAAAAGCTCAATTGCCTTTTTTGCATTTTTTACTGCAGATGATATGATTTCAGAAAGATTCCGGAACTTCAGGCAGTTTGCACCGAAGGTATTGGTGGTTATAATATTGCTTCCTGCCTTGAGATAGGAAAGGTGTATGTCGGTTATATCGTCCGGGTGAGTGATATTCCAGTTTTCGGGAAGTTCACCTGCCGGAAGGCCTCTTTTCTGAAGAAGAGTACCCATACCGCCGTCAATATAAAGGCGCTTTTTGTTAAGGAGTTCTTTTATGTTCATTGTTCTTCCTCCACTATTCCCACGATAGCTGTTACGGACTTAATCGGGGTCATAAGATAGGTTTCGGTGAGAGTAAGACCTGTTTTTCTGTATGCATCAAGAAAAGAAAGAATTTCGCTCTGACAGCAAAGGCTTACATCACCGTAGCCGGGACTGTAGCGTGGTTTAAGCACTCTCCCCTCTCTCATTTCCTCGTTTACAAGGTCGCAGAAAACCTCTATTCCCGACGAAGCTATACAGTCTGTCACCATAGCGTCAGCAGGAGAAAGCTTTGTGTGCTTCATAATAAGGCGGTCAACGGCTGCGCCTGATGTTGCCGCAAAAATAAAAGCACTTTTGCAGCCATCGAGATTTTTTCTGAGGCTTTCACTTTCAATCTCTCCGAAGTCAAAACGAATTCCCTTTTCACCGTAAAAGCTAACAGAGGTCTTACGGTAAACTGCCTTGAAAGCGGCAGCTTTTTTATACTGATTAAGGCTGTCTTCATACATTTCGGCGAGATCGCCTGAAAGCTCCTTGCAGCCCATAAAACGAAGAGCCATTTTCTTGTCAGGGATAATTTCTGCACAGCTGCTTGTGCGCAGTATAATCGGGTTTTCTTTCATTTTAATACCACCGTAAAGTCAATATGAACGGACGCCCGATGGGCGCCCATAAATAATTTACAATCCTATAATCGCTGAAACGTTACTTTGAATTTTTTCCGCAACCTCGGGTTTGTTCATGGAATAAACGTGAACAGCATTGATTCCGTTTGCGTAAAGGTCAATTATCTGCTGGGTTGCGTAGGCAATACCTGCCTCAGTCATAGCAGCCGGATTGTCACCGTATTTGTCAACGATTCTGCAGAAACGCTGAGGAAGTGCCGAGCCTGAAATTCTGCAGATACGCCTTATTGACTTGGGATTTGTAACGGGCATAATACCAGCAACAACGGGAACATTTATTCCTGCTTCTCTTATGCGGTACATGAAGTTATAGAGAATATCGTTGTCGAAGAACATCTGTGTAACGAGAAATTCGCAGCCTGCATCAACCTTTTCCTTGAGGTAACGGATATCGTCAAAGGAAGTACTGCTTTCGGGGTGAGCTTCAGGATAGCAGGCGCCGCCGATACAGAAGCCACCGTATTCCTTTATTTCTCTTGTAAGCTCTGAGGCATAGTGATAGTCAAGGTGATCCTTGCTCATACCTTCGGGAATATCACCACGAAGAGCGAGAATGTTTTCTATCCCCTTTTCTTTAAGCAAGCCAAGCTGTGACTTGATTTCATCTTTGGTTGAGCTTACGCATGAAAGGTGAGCGAGAGAGGGCACAGAAAAGTTCTTCTGCAGATTCTCTGCAATTGAAACAGTGTACTGAGAAGTGCCTCCCCCTGCACCGTAGGTTACGCTCATATATGAGGGCTTAAGGAGCGCAATTTCCTCCGTAGCCTTCTTTACACTTTCAAAGTTGTCGCTTGTTTTAGGCGGAAAAACCTCAAATGAAAGTGAGGGCTTTTCGCCGTTTATGATGTCTATAATTTTCATTTTGTTTCACTTCCGTTCTGAACAAAACCTTAAGGTATCGTCAGTGATTTCGCATTTTGCATTTAACCTGAGCTTTGCTCAGTTTTTAAGCGAGTGCATAGGCGCAGGAATTCTGCCGCCTCTCATTACAAAATCGCAGGATGAAAATTCGTGAACGGGCATTACGGGAGCTGTACCTAAAAGTCCGCCGAATTCAACCATTTCACCGATTTTCTTGCCTACTGCAGGAATAATTCTAACTGCAGTTGTTTTTGTGTTGACAACACCGATTGCTGCCTCGTCTGCGATTATTGCAGAAATTGTTTCTGCTGAGGTTTCACCGGGTACTGCAATCATATCAAGACCAACTGAGCATACGCAGGTCATAGCTTCAAGCTTATCAAGGTGAAGTCCGCCTTTTACAACGGCCTCAATCATACCCTCGTCTTCACTTACGGGAATAAAAGCACCTGAAAGACCGCCTACATGGTTACTTGCCATTACACCGCCTTTTTTAACTGCATCGTTTAAAAGAGCAAGTGCAGCAGTTGTTCCGTGAGTGCCGCAGACCTCAAGACCCATTTCCTCAAGTATTCTTGCAACGCTGTCGCCCTTTTCAGGTGTGGGAGCAAGAGAAAGGTCAACAATGCCTGCCGGTACACCAAGACGCTTTGAAGCCTCCTGAGCAACAAGCTGACCCATACGGGTGATTTTGAAGGCTGTTTTCTTTATTGTTTCTGCAACAACATCAAAGGGCTGACCCTTGCATTTCTGCAGTGCGTGATAAACTACACCGGGGCCGCTTACACCTACGTTGATTACACACTCACCCTCACCTACACCGTGAAAAGCGCCTGCCATAAAGGGGTTATCCTCAACAGCATTTGCAAACACAACAAGCTTTGCACAGCCGAAGCCATGAGAATCTGCTGTCATCTGAGCAGTTTTCTTTATAATTTTTCCCATAAGTGCAACTGCGTCCATGTTTATGCCTGCTTTGGTGCTTGCAACCGAAACGCTTGAGCACACTCTTTCTGTCTGAGAAAGAGCAGAGGGAATGGAGTTAATAAGGTTGATATCACCGTTGGTCATACCCTTGTGCACAAGAGCAGAAAAACCGCCGATAAAGTTTACACCGCATTCCTTTGCAGCTCTGTCGAGAGCCTGTGCAATAGGTGTATAGTCAGTTTCCTTACAGGAAGCAGCAACGATACCGATAGGTGTTACGGAAATACGCTTGTTTACGATAGGAATACCGAACTCACGTTCAATATCCTCACCCACCTTAACAAGGTCCTTTGCAAGACGAGTGATTTTATCGTATATTTTTTTAGCAGTCACTTCAACGCTGTCGCTTGTACAGTCTAAAAGTGAAATGCCCATAGTAATTGTTCTTACGTCAAGATGCTGATTGTCAATCATATCAATGGTTGACAGAATCTCTTTCTGGCTATGCATAAACCTGCCTCCTTAAATTCTGTGCATAAGGTCGAAGATGTCTTCACGCTGAATTCTTATATTCACGCCCATTTCTTCGCCCTTTTCCTTAAGAGCATCTGAAAGCTCAGTGAAGGAAATGCTGCATTTTGTAAGGTCAACAAGCATGGACATTGTAAAAAAGTCCTGCATAACTGTCTGGCTGATGTCGAGAATATTAACCTCGCTCTTTGCAAAAAGTGTGCATACACCGGCAATAATGCCCGGTTTGTCTTTACCGATAACTGTTACGATTGCTTTCATTTGAATCAATTCCTTTTACTTATAGTTTTACAGTTTAATTTTATACATTATCGTGAAAAAGTCAAGGATTTAAGCCATATTTGCCCCAATCAATTGACAATAAATAAAAGCTTTTGATATAATAACCTCATCACCCGGAAGGAGAAACCATTATGCTTAAAAAAGACACATTTGCCGTAAGACCGCCTATGGGCTGGAACAGCTGGGACTGCTACGGTGCGGCAGTAAACGAAGAACAGCTTATTGGTAACGCAGAATATATCAGAGATAACCTTAAGGACTACGGCTTTGAATATGTTGTGTGCGATATTCAGTGGTACGAGCCCAAGGCAAAATCAAATTTCTATAACAGCTTTACCGAGCTTTGTATGGACGAATATTCCCGTCTCATTCCTGCTGAAAACCGTTTCCCCTCAAGTAAAAACGGCGTTGGCTTCAAGGATATTGCCGACCGTATTCACCAAATGGGCCTTAAGTTTGGTATACATATTATGAGAGGTATTCCCCGTCAGGCTGTGCATCAGAATACACCCATAAAAGGCACAGACAGAACGGCAAGACAAATTGCTCAGGACTTTTCCCTTTGCTCCTGGAATACCGATATGTACGGTGTAAATCCCCGTGCTGAGGGTGCAAAGGAATACTACAACAGCCTTTTTGAGCTTTATGCTTCCTGGGGTGTTGACTTTGTAAAGGTTGACGATATCTGCGTTACTGAGTTCAAACCTCACGACCCCTACAGTGCAAGAGGCGAAATTGAGCTTATCAGAGAAGCTATTGATGGTTGCGGCAGAGATATGGTGCTTTCACTCTCCCCCGGTCCTGCTCAGATTGATGCGGCATTCCACCTTTCACAGAACGCAAATATGTGGCGAATGACAGGCGACTTCTGGGACAGATGGGATAAGCTTCTTTCTATGTTTGAAAGATGTGAGAAGTGGAATCCCCACGTAAAGACCGGCTGCTGGCCCGACTGCGATATGCTCCCCCTAGGTAAAATTTCCAAAAACTGCTCCTGCCTCGGATACAGAGACAGATACACAAACTTTACCCCTGACGAGCAGAAAACCATGCTCACACTCTGGTCGGTTTTCCGTTCACCTCTTATTTTAGGCGGTGAGCTGAGAGAAAACAGAAAAGAGGATTTAGAGGTAATCACCAACAGAGATATTCTTGAAATCAACCAGTATTCTTCAGAGAACACACAGCTTCGACGTGACAAAGAAAGTGCTGTCTGGACCTGCCTGGATAAGGACGGCAACAGAGTTATTGCTCTTTTTAATCTAACCGATGAAGACAGAGAAATTTCTCTCAATCTTCAGAAATACGACTTTGACGGTACATATAAAACTTTCGAGCTCTGGACTAAAGAAGAAGGTACTGCAGAAAGCACTCTTTCCTCAAAGGTCAACGCCCACGGCACAGCCATATTCAGACTTTCTTAAAAATAATTTTTCGTGTTTACTTTTATAATTAAAAATGGTACAATAATCAAAAATATGAAAGAAGGCATTTTTTATGGACGTATTAAACTTTGTAAAACACGTAATCGCAACTGTTCTCACTCTTATTATGCTGCCCGTTACCTTTATGATGCCCCCTACAGACAGCTATGAGGCAAAGGATGCAGACAAGCTTATTACAAGCTTCACCGTTCTCTCGGACATTCATATTGAAGGTAACAATTATCCCACCTTCAGAGAATTTTCAGAAATTCTCAAGGAGGTTCACAACGCAGAGGACAACGACACTCTTGTTTTCCTCGGAGACAACACAATGAATTGCCAGGACATTGAAAGCATTTTCTTCTACGGTGCTCTTAAGGCTGCAAATCCCGCTGACAATCTTGTTATCGTTCCCGGCAACCACGACTTCGGCAACGGCACAGGCGATTATGAAATGTACAGAGACCGTTTCCTTAAGTATGCAAACTTTGCAGGTGCTGACATTGACTCACCTTATTTCTACAAGGTAATTGACGGCTGCTACTTTATTGTTCTTGCAACAGAAAGCGACACTGTAAATGATATGAACATTTCTGATGCACAGCTTCAATGGCTGAAGGGCGTTCTTGACGAGGCTGCAAAAACAGACAGACCCATTTTCGTTTTCAACCACCACCCAATAAACTACATTCAGAACGGTGAATACACAAGACTTTCAGATGTAATTGACGATTATGAAAATATTCTTTATTTCTGCGGTCACACTCACGCACCTCTTTCAAAAGCAAGCATTTCCGTTGTAAACGGCATCAATCAGGTAAACATTCCTAAATCAACCGAACATGCAGTTGACGGCTATGAATGCGGCATCGGTGCTGTTGTTGAGGTTTATGAAGATGAAGTTCTTCTCAGAATCCGTGATTTTGACGACGGCAAATGGGTTGAGGGATATGAGTACAGTTATCCTATCAACTGATAAAAATAACTGAATAGAATTAAGGCTGTATCACACCCGAACCGGGTAATTGATACAGCCTGTTTAATTATAATTTTTACTTTGATGAATCGTAAATACAGAGTCTGCGTTCACGGTATCTGTGGCTTTCGTCCTGATTTTTGTACGCTTCAATGTATTTCTGAACAGTTTCTGTTACTTGATTTTCTTTCCTTAATTCAGAATATTCTTCAGCGTTTTGAAGACTGCCGAGCTTGACGGCTCCTGCAGCATCACCGATGTGCAGCTCACCGTCGTCTTTGGTATATGCCATAAAAATATGGACATCATTTTCTTTCATAAGCTGTCCTGCTACGAGATGCATTCGTTTTCCTCCTATGGCAGGACCGCTGCCCTGGGTCAAGGTTATATCCTTAACCAGACTTCCTTTGATATTTTCAAGAACAGTAATTTTGTAATGGGCTTGCGGATAGCCGTCTATTACAGCTATGGGAAAATCGTGATATATGAGTTCAACATCAGTGTAGGTAATACCCGTCACTTCCTCCACCTTACCGATAAAGATGTAGTCAACAAAGCCCGCATAGGCATTGAGATCATTCGGATCGAATACATAATCAACAATTATATTTTCCACAGGAAGCTCCTCATAATTTTGGGGTACTTCATAAACCTTTGAGGAAATAATTTTTACCCTGCATTGCTGATACACTCTGATACCAAGCAACAGACTTGCCAAAATCAATATCAGAATAAACACGGCACGGAAAAACTTTTTCATTCATCTGCACCTCTTTCCTTTTTACTTATCAGAAAAGCTTGCCCTTCTCCACAACTTCTGCTTCAACTGCAATTTCTGTGTCAGGCACCTTATACGGCTCAGTTATAGCAGGCTCAGTAACTGCCGATGAGGTCTGTGCTGTAACCGTTGGCGGTGCAGTTGTTTTTTCGGTAACATCGAAATAATACATAGGCGCAGTCTGAGTTGTGTCGGTCTTTTCGTCGTAGTCACCGAGAATATCGACCGTTCTGAGCTTTTCACCTGAGGTAAGGCTGTGCTCTGCAACGGTAGCTCTGTCAATTGTGTAGAGCTTTTCTCCAATGTAAGTGCCTCTGAAAAGCTGGAAGCCGTATTTGCCGTATTCGTCAAAATCAAGAGGATGGGTAAAGCCCTGATGGGAGAGTATCTTTCCGTTTTCAATTCTGATAATCTTATAGCTCAGAACATTATAATACCCTTCAGGGGAATAATGCTTAACAGGAATACCTATAAAGCCCATTGTTTTACTGCTGATAAAAGCCTTGGGCTCAAAGTTCACATCAGTTTCGGCGTCCTTTATTACAAAGGTGTCCGTTTCCTTGGGATTTCTCAGGTCGGTTACGTCAAAAACAGAAACCTTTACCGTATTGAACTTGGCATTCTGTTCGTCACCGTCGTAGCCTATACCCACCATATAGCCGTCACCGATAGGGTGAAGATAAGCTGAGTACCCGGGAAGCTTGATTTCGCCTAAAACCTTTGGATTTGTGGGGTCTGATAAATCAAGGGTGAAAAGCGGGTCAGTGTTGCGGAAGGTTACTACATAACCTGTGTCACCCATAAAGCGTACTGATTTAATCTGCTCGTCATAGGCAAGATCCTCTAATTTACCGATAAGCTGAAGGTCTTTGTTGAGAATATAAATACTGCTTATATCCTTGTCGGTAGTGTAATCGTAATAGTTGGTGGCAACTCTGAGACAGTTCTTGTGCTCATCAAAGCAGAACTGATTGAGGAACTGACCCTTTACTGCTCCGCTTGCCTTATAGGCAACATTCGCTCCATCAAGTGAGAATGCGAAAATGTTGGTTTTTGTTTCGCCACTGTTGTATTCGTACATTCCCACATAAAGAGTATCAGCCGTACAGTAAACCTCTGCACCCTCACCTAAAACGGAAACCTTACCAACTTCGCTGTTCTTATCCTTGGTGTCCACTGCAGTAAGCACCGTATAAGAGGTTGCTCTTTCGTCATAGATGTAAATGCAGTCACAGCCGATGAACTCACCGTTTACCGTAGGCATATATTTCTCGTCAAGGTCTTCACTGTGAACCGTATAGGATGTTACTGTGTAAAGCACCGAGCCGTTCATTCTTGTACTGATAATTCTGCCGTCCTGATTTATACGGCGGACTTCCTTGGGATTTTTTCTGTCACTTATATCAAAGATAACATTTACGGTATCTGAACTCCATGGATTATATCCGGGAGTATAAATAGCATCATAATAAACGTATTCACCGTTGTCATAATTTGACTCAACGCAGTTTGCCACAAGGATATCACCGTTTACATAAATCTCTCTGATGCCAAGAGCGTTGTCCTTTTCGCCTTTGATGAATTCATCGTAAAGCAGAGTCATTGTTTCCGTGTCCACAATTTTCAGCCTTGTATCGGTTTTGATACCTGAGGAAACAATGTAGAGATATCTGCCGTCATTTTTGATAATATCAGCTTCGTCAATACCTTCAACCTGAATGTTGGTCTGACCGTATTCTTCTGAAATGCCGTCATCTGTACTGCCTGTAGAATCCATAAAGTCCTGGCCTTTAAGCTCAGATGATTCTTCGTTTACTGCTGACTGGGTAGGAGCCGTGCCGACTGCACTTCCGGGAGCCATACCGTTCATATTTTCAACAATTACATCATCAGCGGTAACCTTGTTACCGAAAATGTCCACCATATAGTTATATGTGTTTTGTCTGAGAAGATTTTCCATAAGCCTTTTAAGCTCGGCGTTGCTGTCGGCTTTTTTCAGTGTAACAGGCTTTACGGAGTTTTCTATTACGGGGTAGGTTATTTCATTATATTCCTGCTTTTCCGGAAGCTCAGCAGGCTTTAAGCTTACGGGAATAAGGTGATATACATTTATGCAAATGAAGGTTATTGCAAGAACTGCAGCAAGGCCCGCAATTTTAGGGAGAATTTTAACTTTCTTTTTAGGGGTAATGTTCTTTTCCTTAAGCATTTCTACCATCCTTTCCTTTGAGAGGCTTTCGGGTAAATCAGGGGAAGAAGCAAAGGCGTCTTTAAGTGTGTAGTTGTTTTCATCGTTTCGTTTCATAGTGTCACCGTCCTTATTCAGCTAAAAATATACGGAGCTTTTCCGTTGCTCTTTTGATTTTTGAGCGTACGGTCGAATCTCTCAGTCCGAGAATTTCACCGATTTCCCTGCTTGTGTACCCTGAGGAGTAGTAGAGAACTATTATCTCCCTTTCCTCATCGGAAAGCTTATTAAGGGCATTCATAAGGCTGAGGCTTTCGTTTATGTTTTTTTCCTCTGCGGAGATATTCCTAACTTCTGAAAGCTCCACCTCGTTTTTATGAAGGTACTTTATCTTCTGGGCATTCTTGCAGCAGTTGTGCAGAATTTTGAACATCCATGATTTAAAGGCATCATCTCTTTTAAGCTGAGGCAGCTTTTCAAAAGCAAGGCAGACAGCCTCACTTACGCAATCTTCAGCCGCACTGACAGAGCCCACCGAGTAGTAGGCAAAGCGATATAAATCCACGGCATAAAGTCCGTAAAGCTCACCGAAGGCATCGGCAGAGCCGTGTTTTTCTTTTTTTAAAATTATTTTAAAAAA
>JBGVGM010000035.1:0-2286 GCA_045121655.1 Acutalibacteraceae bacterium
CTGAATTTCTGGCTCTGTCGGTAATGTTAGGTCGGGTATAAGATAATCGCCCTGTCTGGTGTAAGTGATTTCGTTCATTATTTCCACTCCTTTCGGGATGTTTTCTGCCTATATTATATTGGCTTTGCTTCTCTGGTACAAAGGTGTGATTTGTGCCTTTTTCTGTGATTTGCACATTTCGGATTGTAAGTGAGATTTCTTTAAGAGCCATTTCGGAAATATCGCTCGTAGCAATACCCAGAGCATTGATAGTCGCAGGCGTATTGAAATTGATAATATCCTCAAAATCCTCTCTGCCGAAATACTCACTTGTATCCAGACCGCAACGGCTCATCAGCATAAAAGCAACGCTGTTTGTTACCAAACGCCTGTAACTGACCTCCACATTAAAATCGTCCAACTCCTCCAAGAAGCTGTCCTTTGTGAAATCTGTTAGCTGTGAGAAATAATCTTGCAGATTATCCTCAACGGCGTTCCTTGCCGTTTCCATTAAGACAGAAGCAAGGTCGGTGCTTTCCACTTCGCCAAACCTGTCGGAGAGCCTTTCAATGACAGCCTGCTCGTATCGCTCATTCATCTGCCATATCGGAACAGGGTGGCTGCCATAATAGCCCTCGTGGGTGTCGGAAATATCAAAATAATATTTAAGGGTATTCCTGCGACCTTTCGGGTCGAACACGGCAATACCCTTGCTGTCTTTATTGACCCAACGCTTAAAACGCTTGTTCCAAGTTTCAAGCTCTGCAACAGCGACAGCATCGGGGCGTTGAGCGTAGATTAAAAGCTGTTCGTCAAAACGGCATTTATAGTTGTGGCAGGCGGCAGACAAAAAGCTCTGCCACGCCTGCGGATTTTTCGCAACCGCAACGCCTGTACGCCGATACAGCTCTGTGATTAGCTGATACTTCGCCGTCATTCGACTTACACCTCCTTATCCTGTTAAATTTGATTGTTTCTCCTTATTCATCAGCACCACCACCAAGAAAGGTAATGACCTTATTCGCTTTGATGCTCTTTTGCAGGTCATTGATGAGGGCAATATCCGCAACCGTGATACCCTGCATAGAGAGAATATCGTCCATAGTCATAGCGGCAATCGCTTTTTCATCGGTGAAGCCTGCGTCCAAGACCTTGTTTAAGACCTTGACCGCTTTCTGATTAACAGCCATATCTCAATCCTCCTTTATCGTTCATAGTCTTTTTTCTTCGGGGCTTTTTCCTGTTGTTTGATTTTTGCAAGAGCTTCCTTTGCCCAATCGGGCATACATTCGGGCTTGATTTCGCCAAGCACATCGTACCTTTCCCATCTGGCTCGCTCTCCTGTGGCAAGACAAGTTCCGAACACCGCCTGTCCTCTGCCGCCCGTAGCCCCGTGTCCTCCGTCAGCTAATATAAGCTGATAGGCAGGGTGCTGATATTCATAGCGTTTCGGCTCGGAATTGATAACAACTACTTTACCCACGATGTTACGCATACCGTCATCGGGGATACAATGCTCCTTTGTAAACACGGTCTTATCAAAGAGAAATTTGGATAATTCCTCTTTTGTGCGGTCAATCTGCAACTGTACTCGGTCAACAAAAATCTGCATTGCTTCTAGATAATCGTCCGAAGCAACACCCTCTGTCGGCCACGCTGCTGACAGAGGGTTGTGGTAATCGCAATAACAGACCATAAAGGGGTGTGGGTCTTTTGTATCAACACCGAACACGACTTCTTTATCTCCGACATAGATGCTCTGGGTAATCTCGTAATTACCGAGCATTCTTTTTTCTTTACTCATTCGGTTGCTCCTTTCTTTCCTTTTTCTCTTTCTGCTCGTCTAAAATCTTGCGGATACAGACATCGCAGAAAATAACAGACCCGTCCTTATATCGGGGATAGGGACAGGTCTTGCAGTCATATATCTTTTTATCGCTCACGGTCATCACGGCTTTTCTGCTTTTTAGGTGGCTGATTGTACGGCATACCGCACTCGGTCTTGTAGCGTTCACTCAGCTTATCTCTCGCATCGGAAAGCTCATTGGTATAATAGCCCCAGAAATAATCCGTACCTCCCTTGCAGTACCAACATACATAAGGATTAACGGCATTAGGGTTGTGACCGATAACGAGTTCTGTGTTCCCAATAGTACAGCTCTCTATAATTTCGTAATTATTTTTACTGCGTTTTTCTTTGTATAAAGTTATACTTAAATATGTACAATAAATATTAAATAAGAATGTACAAATGTTATGATATATGAGTTACAAGGAGGAACTCATAATGATACTAAAGAATCAGAT
>JBGVGM010000036.1:0-9004 GCA_045121655.1 Acutalibacteraceae bacterium
ATTATAATGTTTTATAGTTACACTACTACATTACGATTATAAATCATGAAGGTAGGTTTGTCAATATTTTACTCAAATATTTTATGACCCTACAAAGTCGTTGATAATTTTTTGTGCAGTTTTACCAAGGGTATCGAAATCCATAGCATCAATGTAGATTTTTTCAAGGTCGTCATGTAACTGCTTTGCTTTTTTGAGACACTCTATACTCTCGTTTAAAAGCTCATTCTGAAGCCTGCGGTTAAGGCTCAGACGTTTTTTGTGTTTTTCTGCGCCCTCATATAAAAACCGCCTTGAATGTAATACTCTGTCATATTCTAGATTCGTGTTGTGCGTACTTTTTTCACTGATAAGCGCCAGAGAAGCTGACGGAATTATAATGTGCTCACACTCACCCTTAGGCGACATAGGACAGTAGCAGAAATAAACATCATATCCTCTTTTTACTGCAAGCTCGCCTATACGGTCAATAAGAAGGGCTGCGCAGTCGGAGAATTCGTCCTCTACACCGATGATTCTGTGTGCCTGCTTTTTCACGCTGTCTGATAGAAAAACCTTGCCCTCAGGAGTAATGGCACTTAAAAAGCGGCGTTTTTTCCTGCCGGGAGTTTTGGAGATTTCAGGCAGCTCACGGTTTACAAAGCGCAGAGCGTAGGAATAGATTTTTTCACGGTTGATAAAGGGATCAATAGCTCTGCTGTTTTCCTCTTTAAGCTTGCCTGCAGCAGAAAGATATGCACTGCTTCTTCTGTGATGAAGTGAGTTTTCAAGAGTCAGTCTGCGTATTTCGTCGCCTTTTGAAAAAAGCTTTTGGTCGTCCCAGCAGTCGCCTGTGTTAATTATCTTTTCCGCCGCCCCGGGGAAAACCGGTTCAATTACATGAGGTGCGGTACCGTCGGCAATTGCAAGCTTAAGTTCAGGGATAATCACACCGTCAAGACTTTTCGGGTCGCTTGCACAGTAAATATACTCTGTGCTGTAGCCTTTTTCTTCTGCTTTTTTTGCTACGGTTTTCATTATCCCTGATTTTCCCGTACCCGGGCCGCCCTTGATAATAAGCGCTCTGTGCTTTTCGTAAGGATTGTACAGCTCATCGAAAAACGATACAAAACCGCAGGGTGTATTTCCGCCGAGAAAAGAACTCATTGTGTTTGCCATAAAAAGCCTCCCGTTATTGTGCAGTGTAAATTCACAGCATTTAAGCGTAAGATCTGATTTTTCTTATCAGTACAGTTTATTCAGTGGCAGATTTTTTGTTAAAAACAGCTTTTTTAAAGGAAAAATGTTACACAATGAATGTTTTTTCGTATTACTATTGAAATTTTACTGATTTTAGTATAAAATAACCATATAATTGAAATATTAAGGCGATTTTCATAGATAAATTTGGAGGTTTTTTATGAATTATTCACTTACTAAGAAACAAGCAAAGGACCTCATCAAGGGTAAGCTTTCTCATTATTTCGGTGTTAGTATCGAAGAAGCAACCGATGAGCAGTACTATAAGGCAGTTGCTCTTATTGTAAAAGACCTTATGCACGACGGTCTTGTTGACTTCAGAGCGGACAAGAGAAACGAAAATTCAAAGAAGATTTACTATCTCAGCATGGAATTCCTCATGGGTCGTTCACTTAAGAACAACCTTTATAATCTCAACCTTACAAAGGTTATGGAAGCTGCTCTCAAGGATTACGGCATCAAGCTTGAAAAGCTTTACGACTGCGAGCCTGATGCAGGTCTCGGTAACGGCGGTCTCGGCAGACTTGCTGCCTGCTACCTTGACGGTCTTGCAACTCAGGGCTACTACGGTATGGGATACAGCATTCTTTACGAGTGCGGTATTTTCAAGCAGAAGATTATTGACGGCTGGCAGACAGAGCTTCCCGACTTCTGGCTTCCCGGCGGCGAGGTATGGCTCAAGAGAAGAGAAAAGGATATCTGCAAGGTTAATTTCGGCGGTGAAGTAATTGACCGTTGGGACGAACAGTACCATAGCGTTGAACTGAGAAATGCTGACGAAATCGTTGCAGTTCCCTACGATATGTACGTAAGCGGTAAGGACGGCAAGGCAATTTCAGTTCTTCGTCTCTGGAAGAGTGAAGCTCCCGCACTTGAGCTCTCCCAATTCAACCAGGGTCAGTATATGAAGGCTGTTGAAAGACAGGCTATGGCTGAAGTTATCAGTAAGGTTCTTTACCCTGCAGACAACCACTACGAAGGAAAGAGCCTTCGTCTCAAGCAGCAGTACTTCCTTGTGTCTGCTTCCGTTCAGGATATTGTAAGCAGACATCTCCGTCACGACGGCACAATGGAAAACTTTGCTCAGAAAAATGCTATTCACATCAACGATACACACCCCACTCTTTCAATTCCCGAGCTTATGCGTATTCTTCTTGATGAATGCGGCTACGGTTGGGACAATGCGTGGAACGTTGTTACAAAGGCAACTGCCTACACAAACCACACAGTTATGAAAGAGGCTCTGGAATGCTGGCCTGAAGACCTTTTCAGAAGCCTTCTTCCCAGAATTTATCTGATTGTAAAAGAAATCGACAACAGATACAGAAGCTACATCTGGAACACAACCTTCGATGCAGGTAAGGTTGAAGATATGGCTGTTATTTCAAACGGCGTTATCAGAATGGCTAACCTTTGCGTTGCCTGCTGCCACAGCGTAAACGGCGTTTCAGCTCTCCACAGCCAGATTCTTAAGGATACAGTATTCAACGAATACTACAAGCTTACTCCCGACAAGTTCAAGAACGTTACAAACGGTATCGCTCACAGACGTTGGCTCTGTCAGTCAAACCCCCTTCTTTCCGATTATATTACCGAGCTTATAGGCGACGGCTTTGTTTACAAGGCAGACGAGCTTCTCAAGCTTAAAAAGTTCAGCAAGGACAAGAAGGTTCTTGACAAAATCGGCGAAATCAAGCTTCAGAACAAAAAGGAATTCGCAAAGCTTGTTAAGGAAAAGACAGGCATTGAAATTGACCCCAACTCAATTTTCGACGTTCAGGTAAAGCGTCTTCACGAGTACAAGCGTCAGCACCTCAACGCTTTCCAGATTATTGCAAAGTACCTTGAAATCAAGGATAATCCCAACGGCGACTTTGTTCCTCACACCTACATTTTCGGTGCAAAGGCAGCTTCAGGCTATTTCGTTGCAAAGAAGATTATTTCACTTATCTGCGCTCTTGCAGACCTTATCAACAACGACCCCGATATGAAGGGCAGACTTAAGGTTGTTTATCTTGAGGACTACAACGTAACAATGGCTGAAAAGCTTATGCCCGCTGCAGACATCAGTGAGCAGATTTCTCTTGCAGGTACTGAAGCAAGCGGTACAGGTAATATGAAGCTTATGATTAACGGTGCGCTTACTCTCGGTACACTTGACGGTGCAAACGTTGAAATCAACGAGGCTGTATCTGACGACAATATGTTCCTTTTCGGTATGACAACTCCCGTTGTAAACGACCTTAAGAGAACAGGCTACACACCCATTAATTATTACAATAACAATTCCGAGCTTAAGAGGGTTATCGACTTTATTCAGCAGGGTATCGGCGGCAAGCAGTTCCCTGAAATCGGTAACACAATTATCCACCACGACCCCTACATGGTTCTTGCTGACTTCGCTGATTACAGAGCTGCTCAGAAGAAGATTGACGAGGTTTGGAAGGACAGAGAAAAGTGGAACAGAATGTCACTTATGAATATTGCAGGCGCAGGCAGATTTGCCGCTGACAGAGCAATCAACGATTACGCAAGAGACATCTGGAACACAAAGCCCGTAAGATAAGAAGGAGAAAGATGTATAAGGCAGTAATTTTTGACCTCGACGGAACGCTTCTCAATACACTGACCGACCTTTACAATGCGGTGAATTTTGCCCTTGATGCTTTCGGCTTTCCAAAAAGAAGCATTGAAGAGGTAAGACTCTTTATCGGCAACGGTGTTAAAAAGCTTATGGAGCGTTCAACACCTGACGGCACAGACGAAGAAACAAACGCAAAGTGTCTCGACTGCTTCAGAGAATACTATCTGAAGCACATGGCGGACAACACTGCTCCCTACGAGGGGATAAATGAGCTGATTTCACTTCTGAAAGAAAGAGGAGTAAAGACAGCGGTTGTTTCAAACAAGCTTCACGCTGCAGTTGTTGGTCTTTGTGAGGACTATTTCAAAGACATTGACTGTGCTATCGGCGTAAGCGTTGAAGAGGAGCGCAAGCCCAACCCCGTAAACGTGCTTAAGGTGCTTGACACCTTCGGAGTTTCAGCTGATGAGTGCATTTATGTAGGCGACAGCGAGGTTGATGTGCAGACTGCACACAACGCTTCTCTCAAGTGCATAGGTGTTACCTGGGGCTTTCGTGATGAAAGGGAGCTTATAGAAAACGGTGCAGACTTTATTGCACACAACACAGAGGAAGTTCTGAATCATGTTATGTGAATAAAAAAATCCCTTTACCGCGTTTTGAGGTAAAGGGATTTTTTGCCAGCTTTTTGCTCAGTTCTTATCTTTCAAATTTTTCTGAAATTTCTCTTTTGATAAGCTCAAAAAAGGCTTTTATTGCGTTTATGAATGCCTTGAAGAAGTTTTCCGGAGTGTGTTCTTCAACTTCCTCCGCATCCCAATTGGTAACATTGTGATTATCCTCTGTCATCGGATAAAAATAACCGTCTTCATCGTTATATATCATAAATTGCGGATAGTAACTGTCCGTATTTACTGTGTATTGACCGTCATACGTGCAGATGTTATAGATAATCTGATCATCATCGGCAGCCCATGTGTCATGATGCACACCCTTAACTATCCACGTATAGTCAGGGAAAAGACAGGTTGATGCATCCACCTGCTTGTCCGGAGAAATGTATTTGCCATAACCTTTTTCAACTCTCTCTGCAATGTACTCGTCACTGAGAGTGTTATATACCTTTGAGCAGGTTGCACCGAAAGACGCTTTTTTGAGCGTTACAAGTGTATCGCCAAGCTCATCGCGGCTTTCGATGAGAGGCATCATCTGATATCCGTATTTGGCAAGAATACCAACGTTCACTCCTGCAGCCTTTGCACCGAGAAGAATCTCAGGGATTCGCTGTCTGACCTCTCTGTCATATCTGTCAAGTTTTTCAATAAGGCCTTTATATTTTACATAGTTTTCTGAGCCCTCTTCGCCAAAAACAAGCTTCTTTGCTGTGGGATAATCTTCAACTGTAGCTGAACTCCAATAGCCGGGCCACGTTCCGTAAACTGCCATACCGAGTCTCGGTGTAAGACCTTCATAAAGCTTTTTGTAAACAAAATCAACAAGCTCTGCAGTAACTTTACATACGCCCGACTCATTTAGAAGGTCAACTGTTGCAAGAATAAAATCTGCAAGATATTTATCGGTGGTGTCGGCATTGTAATACATATCATCAATCAGACTTCTTTCAAACGCTTCACCGTCAAAAAGAATCTTTCCGCCATAGGTTTCGCTGAATTTTTCGTTTCCGTTGCCAACCGTTGCATCAAACGCAAGGCTTCTGATGTCATTATATCCGTACTTTGAAAGATAAGCCAGAACAAACGAACCACCGAGGCACTTGCCGACAAGGGCAACCTTTTCAACACCTGTGGTCTTTTTCAGAGTTGTTATGTATTCATGAAGCAGGTCTGCAGTTTCCAGCGGATCCCGTCTCCAGTCATACCAAAAAGTATAATCATAAAGCCAGTATTCTCCATCTTCGTCAACCTTGTCGGTGTTCATGTTTTCAATGTTGAGATTATATGAGGCTGCACTGATGTCGGACCCGTTGGTGGGATTTCCGTTTTCATCAAGAGCACCTGCAGCAAAAATCGGTTCAACCTCTGCTTCAAAGGCATCGTAGTATTCTTCCCATTTTCCAAAAAGAACAGCGTTTATAAAGTGAGGAAAAATTACTCTTGCTACTTTGCCGGGCAATTCGCTTGAATCAAATGATACGGGGAAAGCGATATTTCCGTTGACATCATAGATTTCGTTTCCGTCGCCTCTGAGGTATACTATAGGGATTTTGTCTTTTTGGGGTTCTTCTGCATTTTCGGCAAAGGCAGGACAAACAAGAGTGAAAGCCATTATAAAAGCCAACGCCAGAGAAATAATTTTTTTCATAATTTTGTCTCCTTTTTAATAGTTCTTTCCTTTTGACTATTACAATAACACTTAAGTTATGCAATGTTATGTCATATTTATTAATGATTTGTTCACAATAGCACAACCAAACATAAACACTTTGTGGGACATAAAATAAATTGTCCGCCGGAGCAGCTAAACTCAATCGGCGGACTGTGTTTTTCTTATTCTTGGCATCAAAAGCGGATATAATCGGAGCGAAGCGTTAAAATCATATAACCTTAGCCTTGCCGTCCCTGAAAGGTAATTCCCCTAATAGGGGAAATGTCTGCGAAGCAGACAAAAGGGTGCCCGTTTCCGGAGGAAAAGGGGGACCGCTTTAGCGGTAGAAGGGTTTATTTCAACTTTCCACTTTTTAACTTTCAACTTTAAACAAAAAGCTGCCGCAGATGCGACAGCTTTATTTGTTTTATTTTGCGAGTGCGCCGATTTCAAGCATAAATCCACCGATCTGTGCGCCGAATTCAGGGCCACCGTCCATAATAAGACGTCCTGCCTTTGTTGCTTCAAGCATATCGTCGGTGCTCATAAGAATACCGAGAGCACTGTCAAGGTTATTGAAACGAAGTGTGAAGAAAGGCATTGCTCTCTTGTATTCGCCTCTGCCTGCTCTTGACTTACCTGCCTTGATTCTGATGAAGGCTGAAACCTGAGGATATCCGTCAACTGCAAAAGCATATACACGGTCAGGGCTCTTTGTAGTCCAATCCTTGATTTCGGGATGTCCCATCTTGTTAAGCTGGCTGATACCGCTTGAAAGAAGATAGAAATAGCACTTAACGAGGAGTTCTTTTGTTTCTTCATCCTTAGGCGGCTCTGTTGCCCCGAGAAGGCTTGCCATCTTAAGAAGTACCATTACGAAACTGATAAGTGTTCCGCCCTTTTTGATACCCTTGATTTTGGGAATACCTGCGGGAGTAATGTTACCCTTGAAGAAATCATTGAGAGCTTCAACACTCTTGAACTGAAGCTCAATGTGGGGATCTTCTGTAAGACAGGTGTGAACAAGCCATTCGCCTGAGTTTACAACAAAGTGCATACCTCTCTTGCCACCTTCAACCTCGGGGTCAAGGCAGCTTACCTGAATTACTGCGTGAGCGTTTTCAAACTTCTTTTTAAGGGAGGGTACATCGTTAGCGATTACCTTTACAAGCGGCAAAGCAGCATTGAGAAAGATTTTATTTGAATATAAGGCTTCCTGTGTATGAGCCATGTCATTTGCCTCCTTGTATTATTAGAATTCGTCGTCCCAGTTATCGTCTTCTTCAAAGTCTGCGTTCATTGTTTCACGAACTGCAGCGATGATACCGTTAGCGTCGATACCTGCATCTGACATAATGTCTTCATGAAGACCGATCATAGCAAAGCCCTTATGACCGAGCATCTTGAATGCGCAGCCCTTACCGTACTGAGCCATAACCTCTGCAACAGCTGAACCTAAGCCACCTGTAACAAGGTGGTCTTCAACTGTAACAATTCTTCTTGTGTCAGAAATTGCCTTCTGAATAGCCTCAACATCGATAGGCTTGATAGTGTGCATATTAAGAACGCGAACACTGAGTCCGTCTGAGTTCTTAAGGAACTTAGCAGCTTCACGAGCCTGGAATACACAAGAACCGCAAGCGATAACTGTGATATCTGTACCCTCGTGAACCTCAACAGCCTTACCTACTTCAAAGCCGTAGTCCATGTTTTCATAAAGAACACGGTCGAAACCACGGTTGATACGGATATAGTAAGGACCGAAGTTGTCGTAAGCTGCGTTTACAGCGTTAGCTGTTTCAAAGCCGTCAGCGGGAACGATAACTGTAAGGTTGGGCATTGCTCTTGTGATTGCAAGGTCAGTAATAGCGTGGTGAGTTGAACCTGCCTGACCGAAGGATGTACCTGAGTGAGTAGCAATAATCTTTGCGTTTACGTTCTGATAGCAGATGTCAGTGTGAAGCTGGTCACAAGCACGCATTGATGTGAAAGCTGAGAAACCTGAAAGGAAAGGAATCATTCCTGCTCTTGCCATACCTGCAGCTACACCGAACATATCCTGTTCTGCGATACCTACGTTGATAACTCTTTCGGGGCAAACCTTAAGAACGTCACCGAGCTTTGTTGATTTTGCAAGGTCAGCTGTGATAGCAACAACCTTGGGGTCTTTTAAAATGATGTCAGCCAGAGCCTTACCGTAAATTTCAGCTGTTGAAAGTTCGGTCTGGTCAACTGCTGTATAAACAAATCCGCCTGCCATAATTATTTGCCCTCCTTTTCTGCGCGAGCAACACGAGCCTTGTAGTCTTCTTCAAGTTCCTTGTTGAACTTTTCAAAACGAGCATCGTCAATAGCACCGTAATGCCATGTGTAGTCGCCTTCGATTGATTTGATGCCGGCGCCCTTCTTTGTATCCATAAGAATACATGTGGGTGCGCAGGGTGCCTTTGCTCTTTCAATAGCAACATCAATAGCGTTGCAGAGCTCACCGATATTGTTACCGTCAACAACGATTGTGTTGAAGCCGAATGCTGTCATCTTGTCAGCAAGGGGTTCAAGCTTCATAACATCTTCTGTGTTACCGTCGATCATGTTGTGATTTCTGTCGATGAATACGATACAGTTGGAAAGGTTGTAGTGGTTAATTGTCATAAAGCCTTCCCAGCATGAGCCTTCGCCAAGCTCACCGTCACCTGTAACTACGTATGTAAGATAATCCTTACCGAGAAGTCTTGCTGCAAGAGCTGTACCTGCTGCAATTGAGGGGCCGTGGCCAAGTGAACCTGTTGATGCGTCAACACCTACTACCTTGTTTGAGTCAAGGTGCATACCCATCTTTGAACCTGAAAGGTTGAA
>JBGVGM010000037.1:0-7433 GCA_045121655.1 Acutalibacteraceae bacterium
TCATTATTCTTCTGTAATCCTCAGCAAGCTCATTACTTTTCAAAAGAAAAACCGAAATCAGCATAAGAATACACAAAAATATCTGCGCCAGAGCAACCCTTGAATAGTAATCATTCTTGTCTTTGTTCTTTTCTTTCTGCATAAATATCACCTTATAATAACTATGCGGAAAAGCTTTTCAAAAGACCTTTGCCTATTTAGCTGAGATATAGTATAACACATAAAATTAAACTTTCAAAGGTTTTACGGTATTTTAATTTCAAAATTTGTTGACTATTTATTTTCTCAATGATATACTGATTAAAATGAACCTTAAAGGTTAATTACAGGAGGTAAAAATCATGTTCTCAGATTTCAAATCAGACGGATTCATGTACTGTATAATTCTCGCAGTAATTCTTTTCGTCTGTGCTCAGGCTCTTTTCTTTCTCAGAAAAGCTTGGACAAGAGGCAAAGAGCTTGGTATTACAACCGATAAGCTCAAGAATGCCGTTACATCAAGTGCAATTTTCTCATTTGCACCCGCAATCGGTATTGCAGTAACAGTTATCACCCTTTCAGTTGCGCTCGGCTATGTTCTTCCCTGGATTCGTCTCACCGTTATCGGTGCTATCCAGTACGAAACAACAGCAGCAATTGCGGCTCTTGAAGCTGCAGGTCTTACAGGTGGCATTTCACAGCCCGTAACTGACCCTGAAATTTTTTCAGCAATAGCATGGGTTATGACAATCGGCAGTATCCTTCCTCTTATTCTTATCCCCATCATTCTCAAGAAGATCCAGAAGGGCGTTTCAGACGTAGCTTCAAAGAACTCAAAGTGGATGGACGTTATGACAGCAGCTGCTTTCATCGGTCTTATTGCTGCTTTCATCGGCAGAGGCCTTGCAGGTACAGGCTCAAGCAAGGAAGCTATTATCGGCGACGGCGCAGGTGTTCTTTCACTTACAGCTCTTATAGCTTCAATCGGCTTTATGCTCTTCTTCACACTTATTAACAAAAAGCTTAAGAAAAACTGGATTGAGGCTCTTGCAATGCCTTTAAGTATGGTTCTTGCAATGGTTGTTGTGGTTCTTATCAACCAATTTATGCCCGAATTTGCCGCTATTGAGTGGCGCTATTAATAAGGAAGGAGAGACAGAAATGAATAAAACTTACATGGACAAGGTTCACACCTGGGGCAGAATCTGGTGTGTTGCTTCACTTATTTTCTTTATCTGCATTCCTCTTGCAATCTCCCTTCACCTTAATGTATGGCCAAGAGCCGAAATTCTAGGTAAAGGTCTTGCTTCAATCGCATTTTTCTTTGTAACAGGTATTGTTGAGGTTGTTGCTTATTCCCCTATGCTCGGTGCAGGCGGTACATACCTTTCATTTGTAACAGGTAATATTATGAACCTTAAGATGCCCTGTGCAATCAACGCTATGGAAAACGCAAAGGTTAAGGCGAACACAGAAGAGGGCGAGGTTATTACAACAATCGCTATTTCAGCTTCAATTATTGTAACAACTCTTGTTATTGCAATTTTCGTAATTGTCTTTGCACTTAATCCCAGTTTTTCAACTCTTATGTCAAGCGATACCTTTGCACCCGCATTCCAGCAGGTTACATACACTATCTTCGGTTCATTAGCTGCAACCTATTTTGTAAAGCACTGGAAGATTTCCATATTCCCAATTATTGCTATTACAGTTCTTCTTCTCTTTGTTGACCCCGGTATCGGTGTACTTATTCCAGTTGGCGTTGTTCTTTCAATGCTCGGTGCACACGTTATGTACAAGCTTAAGAAGGTATAAAAAAAGAGCCTTTAGGCTCTTTTTTTATACAGAATGAGAATTTAAAAACTACGCTTAAAAATGAACTAAAATCAAAAGACGTCCCACCAAATAAAAGAGACGTCTTTTTATATATTAAGCTGTCTTGTTATTCCTATTTCAGAACACTTGAGATGGCTTTTCGTTTTTGCATTCTGCATTTACTTGGTATTAATGCTGATGACGGCTTCATATTCACCGTAAACCCAACAGTCATCAATATCATCGGACTGGATTGAGATATTGCTTACCTTGACCTTCTGTATAATTCTTGAATTTACACCCAGTGAAGAAACGTTGATTTCAATCTGAATGTCGTCAGCTGTAATTTTCTTGAGGCTGTCCGCCGGACCTATAAGCATAATTTCGTCAAGGTTACTGTTTTCAAAGTCGATGCTGTAATTATAGTTCTCGTCCTGATTGAGGAAAACTACCTTTGTGGGTGCTTTATCAAGAGTTTTTCTGCTCATTTTTGACATATCAACACTTACATCAAACTTTTCGAGTGATTTATCAGCTATGTTTACACCAAGCTTTTCGTCAATTGGGAATTCAAAGTAATTCACCTTGTTGGAAATCTTCGAGAAGTCAATTGTACCGACAAAAAGCTTATCGTACTGCTCATCGTCCTGAGGGTTATAAGAAATCTTCACCTTATTGGGCGAAACTGTTACGCCGTCAACCTTTTCGCTGAAAACAGCGGGCTGATTTACAAACTTAACCCCGGTTTCAACCTCTTTGGTAACGTTAACAGGAACTGTTACAGTTGCCGGATTTGATTCATTGTTTATTCCTTCGCAAATAAGGTACTTTGCCTCATCCTCATTTTCAAGGTCAAAGGCAATTTTAGCAGGAAGGTTTTTTGAAGCAGTAAGAGGCAGTGCATCGTCTTTTATTGAAGCAGTGAAATATACCTTGGAAAGACGGTTAAGCACTGTTGCAGGGCCGGTTACATCAATTGTGTTCATTGACGGTACGGGCTGTCCTACTGCGTAATCACCCTCAACAAGAGAATCAAGGTCGTTGCTGAGCTTAGCTTCAACATTAAATGTATCGGTGGTTTTACGATCGTAATAAACAGAAATCGACGAGGGGCTGATTCTTGTGATTTCAAAGCCCGACATTCCGCCTTCGGCAGTTTTTGCCGTAAGAGTCAGCACCTTATAGCCTGCAGAATCAACAAATGTACCCGATGCTTCAACAACGATTTCGTCCTTTGTAAGTGAGTATGAATTAATGTCGTAGGATTTACCCTTGACCTCAACCTCGCAATAAAGCTCCTTTTCGTCAATAAAGGCAACAAGCTCGGAGCTTTCGTCAACGGTAGAGGCAATGTTGATTTTTACATCTGAAAGTGTTCTGTAGGTTTCCTCGGCATAATTGATTTTTACCGTGGCCCATATAAAAATTGCAACAATTACAGAAAAGACCATCAGAGCCTTATTGTTAAAGACAATTCTTTCAATTATACTTTTTTTTGAATTATTCATCACTTTTTCCTCCGACGAATTCTGAATGACTTGCTCTTTTCACCCTCGTCGGAAACAAGGAAGGCGTTCACCGTTTCAAGAAGTTCACCGCTTGTAACTCCTCTTTCGAGAGTGCCGTTATGTGCAACGGAAATTGCACCGGTTTCCTCAGATACAACAACAATAAGAGCGTCGCTGTGCTCACTCATACCAAGAGCTGCACGGTGTCTTGTGCCAAGCTCAAAACTTACTTCATTCTGGGTAAGAGGAAGAATACATCCTGCCGAATGAATTCGGTTGTCTCTTATAACCATAGCACCGTCATGAAGTGGCGCTTTCGGGAAAAAGATGTTTTCGATAACAGGTGCGGTAACATTGGAATCCACCTCGCTGCCTGTGCTGATGATCTCACCAAGAAGTGTTTTACCCTCAATTACAATAAGTGCTCCGATTTTCTTGTCACTCATATTGCCTGCAGCCTTTGCGATATTTGACGCTGCAGCTCTGATTTCGTCATCATTGTAATCCCTGTTTCTCGAAGAAAAAATGTTGAATCTCCTCAAATCGCCTCTGCCTATACTTTCAATGGCGTGTCTGATTTCCGGCTGGAAAAGAAGTATCATAACAATAACAATATTTCTGAAAAGCTGACTGAAAATAAAGCTGCTTGCAGACATATTAAAGGCGCTTACAATAAAATACATAATGCCCATAAGCACAACGCCTTTTACAAGTTGAAAAGCACGCGTCTGACGAACAAGCTTTATTCCGTAATAAATGAGAAGGGCAACGATTGCCACATCAACAATATCGGCGATTCCAACTGAAGAGACGATCTTCAGTACCCAATCGGCAGCCGTTTTAAAAATTTCTCCCATGTTTTCCTCCATATTAAAATTCTTCTGTTTTATTAAAACATCTGAACATAAAATCTACATTATAAGTTTAACATATTTTCACCTGAAAAGTAAACCTATTTATTAAAAATGCTAAAGATTTTATGTCTTTTTTTGTGTTAAATATTCCCGGTGTAACCCTTACTACGCCGTTTTCTTCCGTATTGTAATAAGAGTGAGCTAAAAATGAGCAGTGATAACCTGCTCTGACCGCAATTGAGTGTCTGTCCAGATAGTCGCTGACCTCTTCGGAATGGGTGTTTTTTATATTGAACGAAACAAGAGGTGACTTTCTTTTCCCCTGCATTGAATCGAAAATAATTACATTTTTCATAACAGATAAATCTTCCCTCAGAATATCTGCAAGATACATTTCCTTCTGATGCACTGCCCTTTCGCTGCCAAAGCGCTCAATAAAACTCACACCTTCAAAGACACCTGCAATTCCGGGAAGGTTTGCTGTACCGCTTTCAAGCTTATCAGGCAGAATATCCGGCTGCTGCTTTTGCAAAGAAAAACTGCCCGTACCGCCTTCAATGGTACTTTGGAGTTCAACGTTTTCATTTAATAGTAAAGCACCCGTACCCATAGGTCCCAAAAGACCCTTGTGGCAGGGAATACAGAGAATATCAATATTATCCTTTTTCATATCAATTTTAAATGTGCCTGCTCCCTGAGCACCGTCGAGAATAAAGCGGATTCCTTTTTTTCTGCAAAGCGATGAGATTTCCTTTATGGGCAGAACTGTACCGAAAACGTTAGAAACGTGGGTGCACACAACGAGTGTGGTTCTTTCATTTATTAGCTTTTCAAAATTACTTACGGTTTCAGTGTCTGAAAGCGGGTTAACAAAAGCAACATCATAAGTTACGAACCCTCTTTCATAAAGTCTGTGAACAGGTCTTAAAACAGAGTTATGTTCAAGGGAAGAAATTATGACGTGATCACCTTTTTTTACACTACCTTTTATTGCTGTGTTCAGTGCGTGGGTGCAATTTGATGTAAAAACCACCCTTTCGCTTTCAGTACCGAAAAAAGAGGAAAGCTTTTCCCTTGTTTCAAAAACCTTCTCCCCTGCTTTCATGGTAAGGCTGTGTCCTCCGCGGCCCGGATTTGCCCCTATACAGCGTTGATAAAAGCACATAGCATCGATTACGCTTTTAGGCTTAGGAAAACTTGTAGCGCCGTTGTCGAGATAAATCACAGCCGTTCACGGAAGCTTTCTACTCCCAGATTCTTTATATGGTGTTCGTTTATTATATCGTAGGCTGTCCAGATACTGCCATCAACAAAAAGTGCAAAATTGCACCCTTCCTTTCTGTTGGGGTTGGGATTTCGCCTAAGATGGGATTTTATGTTATGCTTATTCAGCAGATTTTTAGCTTTTTCGCCGTAAGTCTGACTGTCGAATTTTATATATGTCAGTGTCATTGCTGCTCCTCCTTAATTAACAGTTGTCTTCAACAGCAGTATATGAAGAAAGCTCTGAAGGGGTGATATTGACACTGAAAGTAAAAAATACTATACTTAGATAAAGCAACCGCAAAGGAGAAAAGTATGACTTCACTTAAATTCAAAGATGGCAAATTTAAAATAATGCAGATTGCAGATATTCAGGAGACAAAAACACCGAGTCCCGACACAATCAAGCTTCTTGAGCTGGCTTTAGAAAGAGAAAAGCCCGACCTTGTTGTGTTTACGGGTGACCAGATTCAGGGTTACTCCGCAACCTTTCTCGGCAATCTCTACGATAACGTAAAGGAATGTGTAACTGCATTTCTTGAACCGCTTACAAAGCGAAATATCCCCTTTACCTTTACCTTTGGCAACCACGACAACCAGGGTGGTCTCGGCAAAAAGGAGCAGTTTGAAATTTACTCCTCATTCCCTAATTTCGTTGAAACCGACCTGAGAAATCCAGATGATATCGGCTCATGTAGCATCAGAATAAAAGACAGTAAAGGCGAAAAAGATGCCCTTGCTGTTTACGTTATTGACTCAAACGCAAAGGAAAGCGACGGCTCATACTCACCCGTAAAAAAAGAACAGATTGAATGGTACAAGGATGTGCGCGATTCAATTGCAGAAAACGGAAAATGTGTTGATTCAATCGTTTTTCAGCATATTCCCGTACCTGAGTTTTATAAGGTGATCAATAAGGTAAGGCCCTTCTCAAAAGGCTCAATTGAGGACTACAAAAATTATAAGCGCTGCTTCTTTGCTTTGGACAAAGAGATGTACGAACGAGGCGACTTTTTCGGTGAAACACCTGCAATTCCTAAGGTAAATACAGGCGAATTTGCCGCTTTTAAGGAGAAGAAGGATGTATTCGCCATCTTTGTAGGTCACGATCACAACAACAGCTTTTACAAGGAATATGACGGAATCACCCTCGGTTACACTCAGGGTACAGGCTTCAACACCTACGGTCCCGGTGACAAAAGAGGTGTGCGTGTGCTTACCTTTAAGGAAAGCGATGTAAGAAGCTTTGAAACCTACACGGTGCAGATAAAAGACCTTTGCGATTTCAAGCCTTCAAGCCCCGTAAAGCACTTCATTTTAAGCTCCTTCCCCTCAAGCAAGGCTGAGGCTATTACAAAGGGCGTACGTTTTTTAGCTGCTGTTGGTGCAGCTGTCATAACAGTGAAAGGTTTAAGCAAACTGATAAAGTAAATAAGCATATAAAAAAGAGAGTGTCAACCACTCTCTTTTATGTTAATAACTCTGAAGCATCAATACCCAAAGCATCGGCTATGTTAAACAAATTATCGATTGAAACGCTTCTTTTTCCATCCGGCTTTTCAAAGCTTCTCAGAACATATACGCTTACCCCTGCTTTCTCAGCAAGTTCTTTTTGCGTAAATCCTCGTTTTTTTCTCCAATAATAGATGTTTACACATAATTTTTTGTAGCGTTCTTCATTGTGCATTTTCTTTCTCCTTAAATTTTGATAAAAATAAAAAGTGCGCCCCAAAAGGAACGCACAAAAAATACATTCCCTTTGTTGCTACACAAAAATTTCGGCACAAAAAGAAATAACGAAATAGAGAATGTACTTTTATCAAGAACATTCTTTTTGTGCCAATATTAAATTTTTGTGTAGCACTATTAATATAACACATATTGAAAGAAAAAGCAACAATATTTGAAATAAAAAGAAAACCGCTGTATAGGAAGTTCAGACTCATACAGCGGTTTGTCAGTGCCCACACCCAATGGGCGCCTATAGTATTATTTAATAAAATTCAGTTCTTCG
>JBGVGM010000038.1:0-23448 GCA_045121655.1 Acutalibacteraceae bacterium
TTTCAAAGGTTACATATGGCCTTGCTTCAGGCGGTGCAGACTTTCCCTCAAAGAGCAATCAGGAGCTTTTCGGCGGCGGAGGAGGAGCCGGTGTTACAATCACACCCATCGCTTTCCTTGTAATTAATGGCGGCGAAGTTACTCTTAAGCACATCACTGCTTATGACAATGCAGCAGAAAGAGTTGTTAACCTTGTTCCGGAAATGTTCGACAAGGTAACAGGTCTTATGAATAAAACAAAGAAAGAAGTAGTTGACGCACCCATAGAAAGTGCAGAATAATTAAATACTAATAATACAACCGCCTGCATATAATTTATCGGCAGGTGGTTGCTTTGTTAATTAAAAAACTCTTTTGCGTAGTGTTTTTCCTCATTTTATTTACTGTGCCAGCTTATTCAGTAGCTGAGTCGAACGTTGAAATCAGCGCAGAAAGTGCAGTTGTAATAAATGCAGATACAGGAGAAATCATATACAGCAAGAAACCCTTTATGACGAAATCCATGGCAAGCACAACAAAAATTATGACATCATTAATTGCTGTTGAATCGGGCTTGCTTTCTCAGAAAGTTACCGTACAGGACAAAATCCTTTCTGAAGGCACATCGATTGGTCTCAAAGAGGGGAATATGCTCACACTTGAAGCTTTGGTTTACGGTATGATGCTCGAATCGGGTAACGATGCTGCAGAGGTCACTGCTGAATTCTTTTCAGGAAGCGAAGAACGGTTTTCAGATCTGATGAATAAAAGAGCATATTCAATCGGTATGTTTAACACTAATTTTGTGACTGCTTCAGGGCTTGACAGCGATGAACATTACTCAACTGCTTATGACATGGCGCTGTTAGGTGCTTATGCTGTCAAAAATCAGGTTTTCAGGCAGTTTTCCAGTACTGATAAGAAAACAGTCGAGTTTATAGAACCTCAGCATAAGGTAACGTTCAGTAACCATAACAAACTTCTTGACAGTTGCGAAGGAGTATTCGGAATCAAAACCGGATTTACCAAGAAAAGCGGTCGTTGTCTTGTTTCTGCTTGTGAAAGGAACGACATCACTCTTGTGGCTGTAACTTTGAACGCTCCGAATGATTGGAATGACCATAAAAAGTTATATGATGCATGCTTTAGCACCTTAGAAGTAAAAGAAATCACATTTGATATTCCGGCAGAAATACAAATTTACGGCTCTGAGTGTAAGACAGCTTCGATAAAAACTGATTCAGATTTGTATAGATACGCTTATATTAATGAAAAAGACGTTGAAATTCTTACTTTGATTCCTGAGGTTATTTATGCACCTATCAGAATTGGTGACGTACTTGGAGAAGTTCGTGTAATTTCAGAGGGAAAAACTGTTTACTGCTCAGATATTACAGCTTCAGAAGAGGTTTCTTCACTTGTAGGGACTGAATATAAAAAGAGTTTTGCACAGAAAATAAGATTATTGTTAAATAAATTAAAAAGTTGAAAGGAAAATTTTTATGACGGACGGAAAAGTCAGGCTTCAAAAATTCCTCGCTGAAAGCGGAGTTGCTTCGAGAAGAAAAAGCGAAGAGCTCATTGAAAGCGGAAAAGTTAAGGTTAACGGCAAAGTAGCCGAAATCGGTGATAAAATCAACCCGAAAAAAGATACTGTTACCGTTAACGGTAAGAAAATTATCAAACAGAAAAACCTCACATATATTATGCTCCATAAGCCTCGTGGATTTATAACTACAATGAGCGACGAAATGGACAGAAAGTGCGTTGCTGAACTTATTAAAGACGTTCCTGTAAGAGTATATCCCGTAGGCAGACTCGACAGAGACAGTGAAGGTATGCTTCTGTTTACAAATGATGGTGAATTTGCCAACGCAATGACACACCCTACAAAGCACGTGCCTAAAACCTACCGTGTTACCGTAAGACCGTCCATTTCCGAAGAACAGATTACTTCACTTACTCAGGGTGTTATTATTGACGACAGAAAAACTGCACCTGCTGAAGTTCACATTGTTCAGAAAGAAGAGGGCAGGGTAGTTCTTGAAATCATTCTTTACGAGGGACGCAACCGTCAGATAAGAAAAATGTGTGAAGAAGTTGGTCTTGAGGTTGCAAGACTTAAGAGGACAGCAATCGGGTCAATTAAGCTCGGTATGCTCAAGCAAGGGGCTTGGCGTGAGCTTAATGAGGACGAAGTAAGAAAACTTATGATTGCTGCAGATATGGACAGAAAGAAGAAGTAATATGATTTTTTTCAGACATACAGAAATCAGTGAAAATCTGATAAAATTTGATGCTACCGAAAATGAAGAAATTTTTGGTAGCTGTGTGCTTGATTTAAACGGCAAAAATGCTGTGGTTATTGAGGTTGATTATGCTCAGGACAAGCCTTTTATTGCTGAAGGTCTTCTGAAGGCAGCCTTTAATTTTGCAGCTACAAAGAATTACTATATGGGTGAGTGTCAATGCGAAAATATCAGCAGTTTACTTACCGGATTAGGCTTTATCAAGACGGACAAGTATTACAGTCTGGATATTCCTTCAATACTGATGGGGTCTTGCTGTAAAAAATAAAGAAAAATATCAGATATATTTGACAAATCGGTCTATCCAATATATAATTAAAAGGATATAAAACTATCCTTCGGTAATTTTTCAATTAAATGAAAGGACGCTGCAAATCAGAGCTAAAAATTTAACCTGCAGCATTACAATTACTATGATTAAAAGTATGACAGGCTTCGGCAGAGCCCAACAGATTCTTGACGGAATGAGTATTTCCGTTGAAATTAAAAGCGTTAACCACAGATACTTTGACTTTTCCTCAAGAGTACCAAGAGTATACGGCTTTCTTGAAGAAAAACTTAAAAGCTATATTCAATCCAGAGTTTCAAGAGGTAAAATTGAGTGCTATGTAATGATTGAGGCTCTTGAAATTGAGGACTGCGAAGTAAGTGTAAATCATTCTCTTGCAAGCGGTTATATTGATGCTCTCAAGGAGCTCTGCGAAAGATACAGTCTTCGTGATGATATAACTGTAGGAACTGTTGCGAGAAATCACGACATTTTTTCAATTCACAAAAGTGAAGCTGACGAAGAACGCATCTGGAGAGCTGTAAAAACCGTTGCAGACTGTGCTCTTGAATCATTTGTTTCAATGAGAGAAAGAGAAGGTCAGAAGCTTAAAGAGGATATCCTCTCACGCTGCGATACAATTCTCGGCCTTGTTTCATATATTGAGGAGCGTTCACCTGAAACTGTTGCTGAATACAACAACAAGCTTCTTGAAAGAATCAGAACCGTTCTTGAAGATGTTCAGGTTGACGAGCAAAGAATTCTCACTGAGGCAGCTATTTTTGCGGACAAGGTTGCTGTTGCTGAAGAAACAGTACGTCTCAGAAGCCACATAGAGCAGATGCACGAGTTTATGGAAAGCAAGGAAGCAATCGGCAGAAAAACGGATTTCCTTGTCCAGGAATTCAACCGTGAAGCTAACACAATCGGTTCAAAGGCTCAGGATGTCGAAATAGCTCGCAGAGTTATTGACATCAAGGCTGAAATCGAAAAAATCAGAGAACAGGTTCAGAATATCGAATAATGAGGTGAAAAACCCATGAAGCTTATAAATATCGGATTCGGCAATATGATTAACGCTAACAGACTTGTTGCAATTGTCAGCCCAGATTCGGCGCCCATTAAGCGTATAATTCAGGAATGTAAGGAAAGAGGAACGCTTATCGATGCAACTCAGGGAAGAAGAACAAGAGCTGTAATCATTATGGACAGTGATCACGTTATTCTCACTTATCTTCAGTGTGAAACTGTTGCCAACAGACTCGATTCTGACATCTGTGAGGAGGGCGTTGATGAATAAGGGAATCCTTGTTGTCATTTCTGCTCCGTCAGGTTGCGGAAAAGACACCATAATAAATGAAATTTTGAAGGATATGGGTGATGAAGCTTCTGTTTCAATATCCATGACCACCAGAGAAATGCGACCCGGTGAAGCCGAAGGTGTAAATTACTACTATGTTTCAACCGAACAGTTCAAAAAGAATATTGAAAACGGTGAAATGCTTGAATACACAAAATACGGTAAAAACTACTACGGAACTCCCGTCGGGCCGGTTAAGGAAAAGCTTAACGAAGGAAAAACAGTTTTTCTTATAATTGAAGTTGAAGGCGGAGATAACGTAAAGAAAATCTTCCCGGATTGCGTAAAAATCTTTATTATTCCGCCGTCAATGGAAATCCTTCACGACAGACTGTGCGGCAGAGGTACAGATACCGAAGAGGCAATAAATGAAAGAATGATTATTGCAAAAACCGAGCTTCAAAGAGCAACAGAATATGACTACATTGTTGAAAATGACGTTCTTTCTGATGCTATTGAAGATGTCAAGACCATAATAAGAGCCGAAAAGCTCAGAACTAATATTATGCAAACTAAATTAAGAGAGGTAATTAAAGATGCTTAATCCCGATTTAAGAGAATTATTAAAGAATAAAACCAGCCGTTACTCACTTGTAACAGCTGTTGCAAAAAGAGCAAGAGTCGTTTCAGAAACTCCTGAGCTCAACGAAAAATGCGGAACAGAAAAGGCTGTATCCTATGCTCTTGACGAGTTCCTTACAGGCAAGCTTGAAATAGTTGAGCCTGAAGAAATCAGAAATATCTGAGTAAATTTAAAATAAAGGTGTGAAATGATATGAAACAGTTTCTTGTAGATGTTGCGATTGAAAATGTTGCATATCATTTTGACGTTTTATACACCTACAGTATACCTGACGGCTATAACTTAAAAGACGTAATCGGTATGCGTGTAATGGTGCCCTTCGGCAGAGGAAAAACTGCTAAACGCCAGGGCGTGATTTTTGCTTTATCTGAAAAAGAGCAGCAAACGGGCATAAAAAGCGTTCTCAGCTTTCTTGACGAAAGCCCTGTTGTAAGCGAAGAAATGCTTAAAATCGCCCGTTTTCTCAAAGACAGAACGTTCTGCACATACTTTGAAGCAGTAAAAGTGCAGATGCCATCCGGATTTTCTTTCAAGACTACTGAAAACTACTTTGCTGTTAAACCTGAAGAAGATGTAAATCTTACAGATGAACTTCAAAGAGTTTATGATTACATGTTGTCTTTCGACTGTGTGCTTTCAAAAAAGCAGATTTTCAGTGAGCTGTCACTTGATACTGACAGTAAAGTTCTTGAAAAGCTGATTGCTAAAAAGCTTGTTGTAAAAACTTATTATGCCGTTAAAAAGCTTGGCGACCTTACGCAGAAAACTGCTGAACTTAAAGTATCTGAAGAGAATTTTGAGGAAGTTTTTTCAAAGCTTACACCTAAGCAGCAAAGCGTTGCAACGGTTCTTCGTGATATTGGTACTGTAAGTATTAAAGAGCTCTGTTACTTTACAGGTGTAACACCTGCAGTTGTAAAAGCGCTTGAGAAAAAAGGGGTTGTCGAAATCACAGACAGACCCCGATACAGAATACCTGAAGTTGTTTTTTCTGCAAAGGCTTCAAAGGAAATTCAGCTTACTGATGCACAAAGTAAAGCTTTTAACGAGCTTTTAAATAAGTATAAAAATGGAATGGGTGTTGCTCTTCTTTACGGAATAACCGGAAGCGGAAAAACCTCTGTTTTTCTGAAGCTTATTGACGAAGTTATCAAAGACGGCAGACAGGTAATCGTAATGGTTCCCGAAATCGCTCTCACACCGCAAATGATGTCCATTTTCAAGGGCAGATACGGAAGTGAGGTTGCTATTTTCCACAGTGCACTTTCAGCAGGTGAAAGAAAAGACGAATACCGACGAGCTGCAGACGGAGAAGTAAAAATCGTTGTCGGCACACGTTCAGCTGTGTTTGCACCCTTTAAAAATATCGGACTTATTGTTATCGATGAGGAGCAGGAACACACGTATAAATCCGAATCCGCTCCGAGATACCACACTAAAGACGTGGCAAAATTCAGAGCCACTAACCACAACGCACTTGTTGTACTTTCTTCAGCTACACCAAGCATTGAAAGCTACAGTAACGCAAAACGCGGTACTTATAGTCTGCATACTCTTTCGGAAAGATACGGCACAGCAGTTTTACCAGATGTTACCGTTGTTGATATGAAGAAGGACAAGCAGAGTGGAAACAAGTACGCAATAAGCTCTGAACTTCTTGAAGCATTGGAAAAGAATCTGAATGACAAAAAACAATCCATTCTTCTTATTAACAGAAGGGGATTCAATACCTTTGCAGCCTGTGACAGTTGCGGAAGTGTAATAACCTGTCCCTCGTGCAGTATTTCAATGACATATCACAGTGCAAACAACAGACTGATGTGTCACTACTGCGGATATTCTTCGCCGTTTATTAGCACCTGCCCTGAGTGTGGCAAAAACAATGTAAGATATTCAGGCTTCGGTACGCAGAGAATTGAAAAAGAAATTGAAGAGCTTTTGCCTGAAGCGAAAGTTTTAAGAATGGATACAGATTCAACCTCTTCGCGTCAGGATTTTGAAAAAGGTCTTTCAGATTTTTCAGACGGTAAATATGATATTATGCTCGGCACTCAAATGGTGGCAAAGGGGCTCGACTTTGAAAAGGTTACCCTTGTAGGTGTTATCAGTGCTGACCAACAGCTCAATAATGACGATTTCAGAAGCGAAGAGAAAACCTTTGACCTTCTGACTCAGGTTGTGGGCAGAGCAGGCAGAGGCGAAAACAAGGGTACGGCAATTATTCAGACTATGACTCCTGAAAATCACATAATAAGACTTGCTCAGAAGCAGGATTATGATACGTTTTTCAATAATGAAATCATCATAAGAAAAGCTATGCTTTATCCTCCTTATTGTGACCTTTGCTCTGTTTCTTTTATATCCGAAAAAGAAAACAATGCACTTATGTGTTCAAAGGATTTCCTTAATGAACTTAGAACTGTAACAACAGAGAAGTATAAAAATCAAAAAATCATAGTTCTCGGACCTATGCCCCCGAGACTTTCTAAAATAAACAACAAATTCAGATACAGAATCATCATTAAATGTAAGAATTCAAAAGATTTCCGCAGTATGATTTCTGAAATGCTTATTTCATTCGGAAAGAACAACAAATACAGAGATGTAACTCTGATTGCGGATATTAACCCGGAAAATTTAGCTTAAGTTAAGTTAGGAGTATATAATAATGGCAATAAGAAAAATCGTAACAGCAGAAGACCCTGTATTAAGAAAAACCAGCAGAAAAGTTGAAAAGTTTGACGAAAGACTTTGGACTTTGCTTGATGATATGAACGATACTCTCAAAAAAGCCGAAGGTGCAGGTCTTGCTGCAGTTCAGGTTGGAATTTTAAAAAGAGCTGTTCTCGTTGACGTAGGCGACGGACTTCTTGAGCTTATAAACCCCGAGATTATTGAAACTAGGGGCGAAGTTGAGGATACGGAAGGCTGTCTCTCAGTACCCGGTGAGTGGGGGCTTGTAAAGAGACCTGAATACGTTAAAATCAAGGCTCAGGACAGAAGGGGAGTATGGCACAGATACGAAGGTACTGACCTTAAGGCTCGTTGTTTCTGCCACGAAATCGATCACCTTGACGGAATTATTTATACCGATAAAGTGATTAAAAAGCTCACTCCCGAAGAAGCGCAGAACTTCAGAAGTAACAATAAAGGAGAATAAATCTCATGAAAATAGCATTTATGGGTACACCTGATTTTGCGGTTGACTGTCTCAGAGCTCTTGCAGAATCTAAGCACGAGGTTGTTGGTGTATTTTGTCAGCCCGATAAGCCCGTCGGAAGAAAGCAGGAGCTTACTCCACCCGACGTTAAGGTTGAGGCTCTGAAGCACGGCTTAACAGTATTTCAGCCTACAACACTGAGAAACGGCAAGGGTGTGGAAATTCTCAAAAAGATTAATCCTGACCTTGTGATTGTTGTAGCCTACGGAAAAATTCTTCCTTCAGATTTTCTCAGCTATCCCAAATACGGATGTATTAATATTCACGCGTCAATTCTTCCTAAGTACAGAGGTGCTTCACCGATTCATTTTGCTGTTCTTAACGGTGACGAAGAAACCGGTGTAACCTCAATGCAGATGGATGACGGACTGGATACAGGCGATATTCTTCTCGTTAAAAAAGCAAAAATCGGCATCAATGATACAACCGAAAAAATGTACGAGATTCTTGCTCCTCTTGGCGCAGATGTACTTATGGAAACAATTGATTTCCTCGAAAAAGGTCAGCTTAATCCTGTTAAGCAGGACGATAGTCTTGCAACAAAGGTAGGGCTTCTTTCAAAGGATATGAGTCCAATAGACTGGACTAAATCAGCTTTTGAAATTCATAATAAAATCAGAGGACTTTATTCATGGCCGGGAGCAAGTACAACACTTTCCGGTAAAACTTTGAAGATTCATTCCTCGGTTTTATCAGATAAAAAAGGAAATAATATTCCCGGTGAAGTAGTTGATTTCAGCGGAAAGCTTGTTGTTTCCTGCGGTGACGGAAAATGCGTTGAGCTTACTTGTGTTCAGCTTGAAGGCAAGAAGCGTATGGATGCAGCAGCATTCCTTAATGGCTACAAGCTGACTAAAGGCACAGTTTTAGGTCAATAATTTATTTTCAGGAAGTGAAGAAATGATCTGGTATGATTATTACTATTTAATACTCGTTGTACCTGCATTGATTATTTCAGGTATTGCGCAGTGGAAGGTAAAAAGCACCTACAGCAAAATGCTCCATTTTCAGAATCAGAAGGGTCTTACCGGTGCCGATGCAGCGATGAGAGTTCTTTCTTATTACGGTATCAACAACGTAAGAATTGAACCTTCTCACGGCAAGCTCAGTGACCATTATGACCCACGCTCAAATGTAATCAGACTTTCGCCCGAGGTTCTCTCAGGCCGTTCTATTGCAGCTGTCGGAATTGCATGTCACGAAGCAGGTCACGCAGCTCAGCACGCACAAAATTATGTACCTATAAAAGTAAGAAACATAATTCTTCCTGTGGCAAACATCGGTTCAAGTCTCGGCTTCACAATTGCAATTATAGGATATTTTCTCGGCTTTGGTCCACTTATTGATATAGGCATTATCCTTTTTGCAAGTGTTGCTGTATTTCAGCTTGTAACTCTTCCCATAGAATTCAATGCAAGCAGACGTGCTATGAATGTAATAAACGAAACAGGTATGCTCAGTGAAATTGAAGCAGGGAAAGCCAAGCAGGTTCTTTCTGCAGCAGCTATGACCTACGTTGCTGCGCTCCTTGTTTCAATTATGTCACTTTTACGTCTTATTTTAAGAACCCGCAGCAGGAGGGATTAAATCCATGCCCACAGCAAGACAGATTGCTTTTAATGCACTTTCAAAAATACAGAAAGACAATTCATATTCAAACATTGCACTTGACAGCTTTCTGTCAAAAAGCGAGCTTGACACAAGAGATAAATCTTTTGTGTCTGCTTTGTTTTACGGCGTTATTGAAAGACAGATAACTCTTGACTACAATATTTCGCTTTACCTTTCAAAACCGCTTAAAAAGCTTAAGCCTGAAGTGCTTACTCTTTTGAGATTAGGTGCTTATCAGCTGCTTTTTATGGAAAAGGTGCCTGCATCGGCTGCTGTCAATGAAACAATAAAGCTATCAAAAAAGAATTCTCTTCAGTTTGCAAGCGGACTTATAAACGCAGTTCTGAGAAAAATTTCAATTAACGGTTTATGCTTGCCTGATGGTAATGATGAGGTTAAGCTTTTCAGCGTAAAATATTCCTGCAGTGAATGGCTAGTTAAAAAGTGGCTTAACGAATACGGCAGATACGACACTGAGGAATTTCTTATAAGCTCGCTGGGAGCTTCAGATGTTTTCATAAGAGTAAACACCAGCAAAACTGACAGCGATACTCTTATTGAGTTGCTTAGAGAAGATGGCATTGAAGCTGAGAAAACAGCATTAGAAAATGCTCTGAAAATCAGTTTAGGCGGTAACGATATAGAAAGAATCAGGGCATTTAAAGACGGGCTTTTTCACGTTCAGGATCTTGCTTGTCAGTATGCTGTCAAAGCTCTCGGAATAAAAGAAGGTGACAAGGTGTTCGACCTTTGTTCCGCACCGGGAGGAAAAACTTTTACAGCTGCTCAGTTTGCTGGAAAAAGCGGTGAAATTCACGCTTTTGATATATATGAGAAAAGAGTTGAATTGATTAAAAAAGGAGCTGTACGCCTCGGCTTAGAGAATGTAAAGGCATCTACAGGTGACGCTTCGGTACATAACGCTGATTTAGGTTTAGCAGATAAGGTTCTTTGCGATGTGCCTTGCTCAGGTTTTGGTATAATCGGCAGAAAGCCTGAAATTAAGTACAAATCCGAAGATGAAGCCAAAGAGATCGAGAGGCTTCAGTATCCGATTCTGAATAATGCGGCTTCTTATGTAAAAAAAGGAGGCAGACTTCTTTACTCTACGTGTACTCTGTCAAGGAATGAAAACGAGAACGTGTGTGAAAGATTTTTAAGTGAACATAAGGATTTCTCAAATGTAGTGCCTCTGCCAGAAATAAGCGATGAGAAGTATCTTACACTGATGCCTCACAAACACGGAACTGACGGATTTTTTATTGCGCTTTTTGAAAGGAAAGAGTGAAAATGAAAAAAGATATAAAATCAATGTCGCTTACCGAGCTCAAGGATGAAATGCTTTCAATCGGTGAAAAATCCTTCAAGGCAACTCAGATTTATTCATGGCTTCATAAGCAAGGCGCAGAAAGCTTTGACGAGATGACAAACATTTCTAAAGATTTGCGTGAAAATCTCAAAAAAAATTATGATATTTACAATTGTTCTATTGAAAAAAAATTAGTTTCAGTGTATGATGATACAGTTAAGTATTTATACAGATTAAATGACGGTGAACTTATTGAATCCGTTGTTATGAAATATAAATACGGATACACAATCTGCGTGTCAAGTCAGGTAGGCTGTAAGATGGGTTGCAAGTTTTGCGCATCAGGAATTGCAGGCTTTATCAGAAACCTCACACCATCAGAAATTCTTTCTCAGATTTATAAAGCTCAGAAAGATCTCGGAATAAGAATTTCACACATCGTTATGATGGGAGTTGGGGAGCCTCTTGACAACTATGACAATATAATCAAGTTTTTATCACTTGTATCTGATGAAAACGGAATCAATATAGGTATGAGAAATATTTCTCTTTCAACCTGCGGTGTTGTTACGGGAATATACAAGCTTATGGAAGAAAAGCTGCAGCTCACTCTTTCAATTTCCCTTCACGCACCTAATGACGAAATAAGAAGCAGAACAATGCCTGTTAACGACAGATGGAATATTGATGAGCTCCTTAATGCTTGCAAGGATTACATAAAAGTCACCAACAGACGTATTTCGTTCGAGTATGCAATGATAAGCGGAGTAAATGACAGTGATGAATGCGCGAGAGAGCTTGCTTCCAAGCTTAAAGGTATGCTTTGTCACGTTAACCTTATTCCGGTCAATTCTGTAAAAGAACGTTCATACAGAAAAAGCAGTAAAGACAGAATGGAAGCATTCATAAGAATACTTGCAAAATACGGAATTAATGCAACTGTAAGAAGAACTCTCGGCAGTGATATAAACGCCTCTTGCGGTCAGCTGAGAAGAGGAGAGAAAAACTGTTAATTTTTTAAGGAAGTGGTTTGATGAAAATTGTCGGCAGTACCCATGTTGGTATGGTCAGAGCAAAAAACGAAGATGCCTACCGCACCGGCACTCTTGGTGACGGCACTGCTTGGGCTTTAGTTTGCGACGGTATGGGCGGTGTTCGCGGCGGACAGTTGGCTTCTTCAATAGCTGCTGATATGGTCAGCGAAAAAATCAAGAAATGCTATAACCCTTCCATGTCGGTTTCTTCTCTTGAAAATCTTCTTCTTTCCGCAGTTACAACTGCAAATGTTGCAGTTTTTGACAGAGGTGACGTTGATATGTCTCTGAAGGGAATGGGTACAACAATTGTTGCAGCTGTGGTTAAAGATAATGAAGCGTGTATTGCACACGTAGGCGACAGCCGTGCTTATATTACTGACGGCAAAGAAATCAGACAGATTACAAAAGATCACTCTCTGGTACAGGAAATGTACGATAACGGTCAGATTTCTCTTCAGGAATTTGAATCTCATCCGCAGAAAAATATAATTACTAGAGCTATGGGTGTAGGTGAGGATATAGAAATTGATTTTAACTTTGTTTGTGTAAACGAAGGAGAGGCTATCATTCTCTGTACCGACGGTCTCAGCGGTCTTGTTAATGAAAAACGAATGCTTGAAATATATAACGAAACAGAATTCACTGACCTTGCCGAAAAATACATAGAAGAGGCAAACAATGCAGGCGGCAAGGATAATATTACAGTTGTTGTAATGAAAGGATAGGTGATTGCAATATGGAAAATTACGTAGGAAAAAGACTTGATGGAAGATATGAAATTATGGAAGTTCTGGGTGTCGGAGGGATGGCTGTTGTTTACAAAGCCTTCGATAACATCGACCACAGAATCGTAGCAGTTAAAATACTTAAGGACGAATATCTTGCAAACGCTGATTTCAGACGCAGATTCATGAACGAATCCAAGGCTATTTCCGTCCTTTCACACCCCAACATTGTAAGAGTATTCGATGTAAGCTATGGTGAGATTCTGCAATACATAGTTATGGAATATGTAGACGGCATTTCACTTAAAGAATATATCGAGCAGCAGGGCGTAATCGACCCAAGAGAAGCGCTTTATTTTGTTACTCAGATTCTCCGTGCCCTTCAGCACGCTCACGATAAGGGTATTGTTCACCGTGACATCAAGCCTCAGAACATTATGCTGATATCTGACGGCACAATCAAGGTGACAGATTTCGGTATTGCAAGATTCAGTAGAAGTGAAACCCGCACAATGACAGATGGTGCAATCGGTTCAGTTCATTACATCAGCCCCGAGCAGGCTAAAGGCAGTGTAACCGATGCTAAAACCGACCTCTATGCCGTAGGCGTTATTCTTTATGAAATGCTTACCGGCAGACTTCCTTTCCAATCAGACAACGCTGTATCTGTTGCACTTATGCAGCTTCACAATGACCCTGTAAAGCCCACAGCAATCAATCCTGATATTCCTGTAGGTCTTGAGCAGATTATTATACGTGCGATGCAGAAGAATCAGAATGACAGATACCAGTCAGCTTCTGAGATTCTGATGGATATTGAAGCTTTCAAACGCAATCCAAACATTAAATTTGACTACTCTTACTATAATGATTCAGTTATTGAAGAGGAAAAGAAGCCTGAAAAAGTTCCTGTGGCTCCTGTTAAAAAGACACCTCCCATTTCTCAGGAGTCATACGATGATAGCGATGATTACGCAGAAGACACAAGCTCCAAGAAAAAGACAATTGCAGTTCTTTGCGGTGTCCTGTGTGCTCTTGTAATATTTGCAGTTGCACTTATTACCTTCTTCCTTCCCGGAAACAAAGGTGTAGACGTACCTGACCTGGTAGGTAAAAATTTCTACAACGAAGTTATGAATAACTCATTATACGCTGATTTCAATTTCGATCCTGAAATTGTTGATGACAGCTCTGAACCCTCAGGCACAGTTGTTGATCAATCACCTGCAGGAGGTAAGATTCAGAAGGGTGGCACAATCAAAATTTACATTTCCGGTGCTGCTCAGAAGGTTAAGGTCCCCGACGTTTACGGATATGAACACACATCAGCTGAAGCTGTTCTTCGAGGTGAGGGCTTTGATGTAACAATTATCAAAGAAAAGAGCGAAGAGGTTGAAATAGGTAAAGTAATCAGAACTTCGCCTAAAAAAGGTGCAAAGGTTGAATCAGGATCACTTATTAAGATTTTTGTTGCAACAAGTGAAGAAATTGAACCGGTAGAAGTACCCAACCTTGTTGGTATGACTGTTTCAGCAGCAAGAGCAGCGCTCGAAGAAGTAGGCCTTGTTCTCGACAGCGCAAGAACTGAATACCGTCCCTCTTCATCACCTGCAAATACAATTATCGGTCATGAGTTAATCGGTGAAATGGCTCTTCCCGGAACAAGTCTTGCAGTGTTTGTAAGTACAGGCAGACCGCCCGAAACAACCAAAGAGGAAACAAACGACGAAGACGAATCAACCGAGAAAGAAGACAAGACGACAAAGCCCACAACAACAAAGAAACGAGAAACAACAGTTCCTCCTGTTTCTACAACGGCTCCGACAACAAAACCGACCAATACAGAGCCTACTACAGCTCCCACAACGATTCCTTCAACTGCACCCAGTACAGCTCCGACCGAACCTTCCGCAACAAACCCTCCCACTCAGCCGACACCGACTGAGGCACCGGACGGACCTGAATTTGTTGAAGGTGAAGAATAATTATGACAAAAGAAGGATTAATCCTTAAGGGTATCGGCGGTTTCTATTATGTAGAAACCGCTGACGGCGTTTTTGAATGTAAGGCAAAAGGAAAGTTCCGTAAGGAAGGTATAACACCTCTTGCCGGTGACAAAGTTGTAATTACAATCCGCACAGATAAAGAAAACACCATTGATGAAATTAAGGAGCGAAAGAATAAGTTAAGAAGACCGCCTGTGGCGAACATCGACAAGCTTTTTGTTGTTGTTTCAACTGCAAAACCTTACCCCAATACACTCGTAATTGACAAAATGCTTGTTCTTGCTGAAAAGCATAACATTGAGCCGATTGTGGTAATAACAAAAACAGACCTTGATGAATACGAAGAGCTTTACAAAACTTACAAATCTGCAGGCTATAAAGTATTTCTTCATTCAAAGGAAACGGCAGAAAACGTCGGTGCAATTATGAAAGAACTGAATGGCTCAATCTGTGCTTTTACGGGCAATTCAGGTGTAGGTAAATCTACCCTCATCAATGCCATGTGTCCGACATTAACCCTTGAAACAGGGGAAATAAGCGACAAATTAGGAAGAGGCAGACACACAACAAGACAATCCGAGATTTTTCATGTAGAAAACGGCCTTGTAATTGATACTGCAGGCTTTTCAAGCATCGATTTTTCTGATGACAGTGTTATCTTTTCAGGTGACCTGGAAAACTATTTTCCCGAAATAAGAGAGCATATCGGCGAGTGTAAATTTACCGGCTGCGCTCATTTAGGTGATAAAGGTTGCGTGGTAACCGAGCTTGTGGAATCAGGGGAAATGCGTCTCAGCAGATATGAAAGCTATAAGACCATGTATGAAGAACAGAAAGGCTTAAAAAAATGGAATGTATAAACGCTTTTCACATCTGATCTCTTTTCGGCATATTATGTATTGAGTCTTTGACTTAAAATATTCCGAAAGGATGATTGCATGTTCCGTCATGGCACTTATCCGAAGGGGCTACTTTTTGCAGCCTTTGGCCTTGGCATCATTTTGGGACTGTATTTTCCCGTTAAAGCAATGCTATTCATCCTTGCACTTATGTTGGTTGCTCTTGGCTTGTTTTCATGCCAAAGATAAACAGTAATCATATATTTTGTCGGGAGGTATCTGCTTGAAGGTATTAGTATGGAAAAGTCCCAGATCTCTTAGTGGTATACTTAAGATGATTTTTAAAATTAAAGACTAAAAATATGGATGCAGGTGGACTATCCATCTGCATTTTTTTCAGGAGCAATTATGGAAAAACACGTTGAAGTTGAAAGAAGTATAATAAAAAAATATCGCAAGGAAATCTGGAAAAGATTTATTGCAGCTATAAATGAGTATAAGCTGATTGAACCAAATGATAAAATAGCTGTCTGCATCTCAGGTGGTAAGGACTCTATGCTTCTTGCAAAATGTATTCAGCATCTTCAGAAAATCAGCGATTTTCCTTTTGAAGCGAAATATCTTGTCCTTGATCCCGGATATTCAGAGGAAAACAGAGAAAGAATAATTAAAAATGCCAAGCTTCTGAATGTGCCTATCGAAATATTTGACGCTAAAATATTCAATTATGTTGTTGATGTTGAGGATTCTCCATGCTATCTCTGCGCGAGAATGAGAAGGGGACACCTTTACAAAAATGCACAGAACCTGGGATGTAACAAAATTGCTCTCGGTCATCATTTTGACGATGCTATCGAAACAACGCTTCTCAATATCTTTTACGGCTCTCAGGCCGGCACAATGATGCCGAAGCTTCACAGCACGAATTTCCCGGGAATGGTGCTTATCAGACCTCTTTATATGGTGAGAGAACGAGATATAAAAGCCTGGGTGAGGTATAATGACCTTACGTTTATCAATTGTGCCTGCGCTTTTACAAAGGCTGATGAGCAATCAGAACACGAGACACTTTCAAAGAGAAAAGAAATGAAGGAGCTGATTTCTCATTTCAGAAAAATCAACCCCAACGTTGAAACAAGTATATTTATGAGTATGCACAATGTTAATCTTGAAACCGTAATTGGCTACAGAAAAGGTAAGGAAACCTACTCTTTTCTTCAGGGTTATGACGAAAAGAATTAAGCTTTGAACATATTTTCCTCATAGTAGCCGACGAGTTCGTCAACTCTGTGCTCAAGGAAGCGGAAGATATCCGCCTTAGGACATTCACCTTTACCGATTACATACCATTTTATAACACCGATTAAAGCTGATGAATAGAAGTTTGAAAGAATTTCTAGTTGATAACCGGGTGCGGTAATTGCAAAGTTGAACTTTTCATAACAGAAGTTATTAAGTGTGTTGAAAAATGTTGTACCAAGAGTCATATAATACTTTTCACTACAAATGGTTTCGAGTAAGGTGATGTTTTTATCAACGAATTTAAAAATCTCGTTTACACAGTACAAAATACCTCTTTTTAGATTCTGAGGCTTAGGATCCTTAATAAGACCGTCTATTTCTATACCTGAAAGCTGATTCTCAAAGCAGTAGCGTATAAACTCAAGCTTGTCATAAAAATGCTTATAAAATGTAGCTCTGTGAACGCCCGCTTTCTCACAGATATCTGAGACTGAAAGGTTTTCAAAATCCTTTTCCTGCATAAGCTCCATCATAGCGTTCATGAGGAGCGCATATGTTCTTTGAACTCTTACGTCTGTCTTTTTCATTTTTATCTCTCCTTACATCATATCTTCGCCTTCATGGATATTTGACTTGATTTCATCCATAAGCTCTCTGAGCTTTTGCATTTGCTTTCTTGTGCGTCTTTCGAAGTTCGGGTTGTTGTAGAACAATCTGCTTGGAAGGACGCTTTTTTTATCCGGTTTTTCTTTTTTACGTTCCTTTGTAGGAAAAGCCAGCTTCTGCTCAAGCTCATAAAAAACATCATCAACACTGTACTTGATTTCAATAGCTTTGTCTTTACTTTTATCGATAAGCTCGTGTATCTTAATCGGCTCACCAATTGAGCTTTTCAGTGCTGTATAGAAATCACCGATTGTTTTCTGAAGGGAATTAAGCTTAATCTGAAGCTTTCTGATGTCCATAGCTTTGCGTACTGCGTTAATTAGATCAAGTGTAAAAACAAGGAGTACGACTACAAGAATATAAATAATATAGTCGCCGTTGATTTTTGCATACAGATTTTCAACTGCAGGATGGAGCACACGAACAAATGCAACGGAAATAATACCCCAGTAAAGAGTATGCTTAAGGCAGATTCTTCCGCCTATGTTCATAAATTCATAGGTGTAATCCCACCAACGGGCGCTGAAAAGCTTTTCCATAATGTAGCTTGTAATGTATTCAACAATATCGCAAAGAACAATACCCAAAAGAAAAATAACAAGAGGTCTGTCCTTGAACGGATTATAAATGAGTATTGTCATTACAAGGGCGGCTGTGCCGTAGATAGGGCAGAGGGGGCCGGTTAAAAAGCCACGGTTGATAATTCTCTTTTCACCAATGGAACAGTAAATTGATTCAAGAAGCCAACCGCCGGCACTGTAGAAGAAAAACAGAAGTGTATATTTAATTAAGCTATCCATATTTTAAATCCTTTTAACATCGTCAAGAAATCTGGCTTTATACTTTTTGCTGAGTGAATACATAAGTTCACGTGTCGCACAATATTTGTCAGAAAACAGCACGATATAACCTTCCTTATATTTTGGCGGAACAACAGTAAAGGGCCACATATGGCATCTTATCATATTTTCCTCCCGTTCGGTAAGCTCGCTTTTGCAGAGCTCTCTTGCATTCATAGCTGCATATCTCGGATGCTTGTAGCCGTGACGTTTATGCCAGCCGCCTGTTTCACCATCACGCCAATCGTAGTAAACAAGGTCGTGCATAACAGCAGCTCTTGTTGCTTCAATGTGATTCCAGCCAAGCTTTTTACATATTTTATAAGTGAGAAAAGAAACACCCAAAATGTGCTGCAGACGGTCAATATCAAGGTGCTGTTCAAACTGCTTTAAGCTCTGTACCTCATCAGTTGCTATAAGGTCGCCGACAAGTTCGAAAAAACCGTCTGAATTCTCTTCGCTGAATTTATATGTTTTAAGATATTCTTCGTAAAGGTTCATTTTTTCAACTCCGTTTTGATTTTTCTCTTTGTTCTATAAATAACGGTACGGCATCACTGTTATTATCACCGATTACCCCACTTGAAATTTCTTTAATCTTTTCGTGTGCATTACCAACGGCATAAGCTTCATCGGACGCGAGAAAGAGGGGGATGTCGTTGAGATTATCACCAAAGGCTATCATTTTTTCTGCACCCAGGTAATCCTTCACAAATTTAGCACCTGTTCCCTTATTTACCTTCGCAGACATAACCTCCAAGAAATAACAACCTGTGTAGTTGTCACTGTAGAACATACAGTTAACACCTTCAAGTTTGCAAATTTCTTCATAGATTTCCTGGAGTTCTTCCTTAGGGTCAAGCGTAACAATATAAACAAGATTATCCATAACTTCAGGTTCAGGCGAATAATGAAACTGTTTGATTCCTGTTTCTGTTCTTTCATGTATGTAATCTTGCTGAAATCTGTTGTTTAAATCACTGTAATAAATGTTGATATAGTTTCCGTCAGGATAGTAAAGCATCGGCGCTTTGCGGTGTCTTTTGAAAATATCAACAACCTTTACAGCTGATTCTCTGTCGATAGCCGCAGAGGAAATAACCTTTTCCGCAGTCGGATCATAAATAATAACGCCGTTCATCATAACAAGAGGAACATTCAGTTTTACTTCGCTGAACATCTCAGACACAGTTGCGTGAGTACGTGCAGTTGCTATTGAGAACTGCACACCGCTTTCAATTAGAGAGTTAATAATTTCTGAAGAAAGGTCACTTAATTCAGCGTCAGAAGTGAGGAGAGTACCGTCAAGGTCTGTTATATAAAGTTCTTTCATAATAATCACTCGTCATCATAAAACAAATTTTACAAATTATATCATATTGTCTACTAAATGACAACTGTCTACAAAAAAATTTACATTTAATTTTTCAATTTATAATCACAATGTTATGTACTTATTTATATTAAAGGTCAAAAAATCTATCAAAGCTATTGAATTATAAAGGTAAATGAAGTATAATAGTCCCATATTAAACTGAGTAGGTATGCGAAAATCCCAAAGAATACCTGCTTTTTGAAGGGGATTATATATGTTAGGTAAATTCGTCAAAGTACGTGTAACGTCCCCAATGAATTCCTTCAACACTCGTTTCGGCTTTAAATATAAGCTGAATTACGGAATTATCGAAGGCTGTAAAACCCGAAAAAACACTGTTCAGTTCGCTTACATTATGGGTATCAACCATCCTGTAAGAAATTTTGACGGTCGAGTTATTGCTACCGTTAAGCGTCATAACGGCAAAGGTGTTGTATGGGTTGTTGCTCCAAAGAGCACTCGTTTCATCGTAAATGATATTAAGCCTGCTATCGATTTTGCTGAAGGTCGCGTTGGGTACAACATCGACTGTCTTTATGAAAGCTCTTGCGGAGCTGTCGTTTTTAATGAAGACTCAGAAGAAAGAAAATTTCTTTTGATCAGAAACAAACGCAGCACTCATTGGGGCTTTCCTAAGGGCCACATTGAACCGGGCGAAACAAAAGAAGAAACTGCCGTTCGAGAGGTTCTTGAAGAAACCGGTCTTAATATTGAAATCGTACCGGGATTTGTCAAGAATTCTGAGTATACCATTCAGGGCAAAATTGAGAAATCAGTTTCAATTTTCCTCGGAAAAACTTCTGAAACACAGTACGTGATTCAAGAAGAGGAAATTGAAGAATGCGGTTGGTATAACTACGAGGAATCATTGAAAATCCTCAATTACGAGAATGACAAGTACATTCTTAACGAAGCAGTCAGCTTCTTTCAAAACAAATAACACGATCTGGAGATTAATCAATGGTTGACAGTTTAGTTGAATCAATCGTCGGTGCCTTAGGCGGGAAAGTTTCTTCTGAACTTATTGCTTTTTTAGTTTCGTGCTTACCTGTTCTTGAGCTTCGCGGCGGTCTTATTGCTGCAAAGCTTATGGATATAGAATTTTTCAAAGCTTTTGCAATTTGTTTTATCGGCAATATGCTTCCTATGCCTTTTATCCTTCTGTTTATCAGAAAAATATTTAATCTCTTAAAAAGGAATAAAAAGGTTGAAGAATTAATAGATAAGCTTGAGGCACGCTCATTAAGAAAAGCAGATAAGGTCAAGAAATACAGATTATGGGGACTTTTCATTTTCGTAGCGATACCATTGCCCGGAACAGGTGCGTGGACAGGCGCCTTGGTTGCTGACCTTTTTGACATAAGAATCAAACATTCGCTTCCTGTTATCGCTTTAGGTGTTCTTGTAGCAGGAGTTATTGTTTCGTGCTTTTCGTACGGTCTTTTAGGTCTGCTCGGATTCTGATTCGTCAATAATATGAAAACTTAAGGGCTGTTACATTTAATGTAGCAGCCTTTTAATATAGCTTTATTCTGGTAAAATTAAGGTTAATAAGTTTGTTGCAATACAGATGATTTTATGGTATAATCTACTCGTTTGAAAGGTTTATGAAAGGTGATAAAAATGATTGATAAAAAAACTGATGCTCTTTTTAAGGAATGGGTTAAAAATAACCAAAACAGAATTCTTGACAAGTGGATAAAGCTTGCTGAAATTCCTTCAATCAGAAGCGAAGCACAAAACGGTGCACCTTTTGGTATCAACTGTGCAGAAGCTCTCATAACAGCTGCTTCTTATTTCAGTTCAGAAGCAATAAGAAGCGAAGTTTTTGCTGATGACGGATACGCACTTGCCCATTTCGGCAACGGAGAAAAAACAATTGGTCTTTTCTCCCACAGCGATGTTGTTCCTGTTGGTGATGACTGGCGTTACACAAAGCCCTTTGAGCCGATAATCAAAGACGGTGCGTTAATCGGCAGAGGCGTAGAAGATAACAAATCAGGTATTATGGCGTCACTTTGCGTTATGGAATTTCTGAGAGATTGCAATATTCCATTTGAAAATCATCTTCAGCTTTTCATCGGTTCAGATGAAGAGTGCGGAATGGGGGATATGAAGGGATTTCTGAAGAATCAGAAAATGCCTGAGATTTCAATAGTTCCTGACGCTGACTTTCCATGCAGCAAAGGTGAAAAGGGTATCTATCACTTTATGATTGAAAGCAAAAAAGCTTTTTCAGACGTTAAAAGCGTTAACGGTGGAGAAGCATTTAATATTGTACTTGATAATGTAACTGCTGAAATCAACTACAGTTCTGAACTTTTGTCTGAGCTTTCAGATAAAATTACTCCCGAACTTTCCCTAGCGTACAATGAGGAGTCTATCATCATCACTGCAAAAGGGATTGCAAAACACGCAAGTATACCTGAAGGCTCAGTTAATGCTGCTCTTCTTATGTTTAATCTCCTTTCAGAATGCGATAATATAAATTATAACGACCGAAAAATTCTTAAAAACGCTGCTGAAGCTATTCACGATTATTACGGAAATGGAATAGGTATTACACACACTGACCCCGAATTCGGCAAAATGACTGCAGTAAACGGCATGGTCAGAACAAATGAAGGTAAACTCCGATTAAGTTTTGACGTCAGATACGGAAGCACGCTTGATGCTGAACTTCTGGAAAAAACAGCTGACGAATCAATTGATAGCCTTGGTTTTACTGTTATCAGCAAGGATAACAGCCCCGGTTTCGCTATTGAAAAAGACAGCCCCATAGCCGGTATTTTTGAAGACATATTTGCAGAGGCAACAGGGGAGAGGCTTAATAGTGTTCTTATGGCAGGCGGCACCTATGCACGTAAACTGAAAAATGCCTTTTCAATCGGTACCTACTACATTTCTCCCGAAAGAAGAGATTCTGTACTGAAAATGCCCGACGGTCACGGTGGCGCGCATCAGTGTGATGAGATGATTGATATTGACGGATTCTTTGAGGCAACAAGAATTCTTCTTCATTACATTCTCGCTTGTGACAGATATTTATCTGAATCTAATTAAAAGTTTGCTGAAATATTAATAAAAAAATAAATATACAGCTGATTTAATTAAAAAATGTGATAAGCTCTTGTAAAGAACTGATGATTTTAGTATAATAAATCAAATATACTTTAATCCCCTTGCCTATAAAAAGGCAGGTGCTTTTGAAAATAAAAAATTAAGGTGGTATAAAAGTGAACTCAAAAAGTTTATTGTATATTTTAAAAAGGGTGGGACTTGCTGTTCTTACAGTATGGGTTGTTATCACCGTAACCTTTTTTGTAATGAGAGCGGTTCCCGGCGGTCCTTTTGTGGGCGAGAAAGCTGCAACACCTGCGGTTGAAGCAGCACTCAAGGCAAAATACGGACTGGATAAACCTCTTTCAGAGCAGTACTTCACTTATCTCAAGGATATTGTAACTGACCTTGATTTCGGACCTTCTCTCAAGCAGAGAGGTCGTGATGTAATTGACATCATCAGTGAAGGACTTAAGGTTTCTGCAAAGCTAGGTGTAATCGCAGCAGGTATAGCTCTTGTAGTCGGAGTAATTCTTGGGGCAGTAGCGGCACTCAAACGAAACTCATTTATAGACCGTGTAATTATGGTTATAACTACGGCTTTCGTATCTATGCCCTCATTTATTATGGGCTCCTTACTGCTGATTTTCTTTGCAGTATGGCTCAGCATTCTTCCCGCTAACGGTGATGCACAAGGCGGTCTTATTCTGCCCGTTTTCACTCTTTCACTGTCTCCTATGGCTCACATTACACGTCTTACCCGTTCTTCAATGCTTGACGTTCTCGGTCAGGACTATATCAGAACAGCAAAGGCCAAGGGTGTTTCAGGAAAGAACATTATCTTCAAACATGCACTTAAGAACTCTCTTATTCCCGTAATAACTTACTTCGGTCCTATGCTTGCTTATATCGTAACAGGTTCACTTGTAGTTGAACAGATTTTTGCTGTTCCCGGAATCGGCCGTGCGTTCGTAAACAGTATTACAGGCCGAGACTATCCGCTTATTATGGGCACAACAA
>JBGVGM010000039.1:0-5700 GCA_045121655.1 Acutalibacteraceae bacterium
CGCGCCATCGAGTGCGGAATGGACGTCAAATCCCTCTCGGAAATCCTCGGACATAAAAACCCGACGATTACCCTAAAAAGGTATGTTCATTCCTTTATGGCACATAAGCGAGAGTATATGAACCGCTTGGGAAAATTGCTCTAATTTTTTTGTTCGTCTATCGCATTTATCAATCTAATACAAGAAATTATTAACTGTATTATTATATCACATTTGCCCCATAAAGTCAATATTTTACGGCTCATTGATAGGTTTATCAATGGCTTTTTTCTTTTATGGGGCAATAGACGAACATTTATAAGGGTTTCTGTTCACCTATTAGATTGATAGATGAACAAACCGAGAGGTGGAAAGTTCATCTATTTGAGGGCAGCTATGTTTTGTGATGACACCTACCGCGTCGTGCTTTTCGGTCATCGTGACTTTTACGGACACCGAACACTTGATGAACGGCTCTATCCGCTTCTGAAGGACTTGATACGCACGAAGCCTTTTGTGGAAATATATATCGGTCGTAACGGCGAGTTTGACATCTACGCCGCTACGGTCGTTAAACGTGTGCAAAACGCTATGGGCAAGGCGAACAATGAGTTTATCTGTGTGCTCCCGTACCCCGAAAAGGATATGGAATACTACGAGGAATATTACGACAACGTGATGATACCCGAATGTATCGGGCGCACCCACCCGAAGGGGGCTATCACGAAGCGCAACACGATATCTGATGACGAACTGTCCAAAATCTTATTGGTATTAAATATTGAATACGAACAAAAGATTAGGTTTTCAGATGGCACTTCAATTGAAATGAAAACCGATTAAATTTCGGTATATTCGAATATTACACCGTTGAAACATAACATATTTTCAAACACACATATCCAAGGAGGTTTATTATGAAAAAGAACAGCAAAGATGTAGTAACATACACGGAAGATGAAATACGAAGTGATCCTTACGGTTTTACTCTTAAGGAAATAACTGAAGTTTTAGGTGAACAAGAAGCGCAAAAATTATTTAATGAGTTGTATAAGAAAAAGCCAATTTCAAAGTATCAGACAGTTAAGATAAAAGAGATCCAACAGGGCGGTGATACAAGTAAATACGCTTTTGAGCTAACAGATGGTTACTGCATTGAAACGGTTTGCATTAAAAGAAAAACAGGAACAACAGTTTGCGTGAGTACAATGGTTGGCTGTCCTGTTGGTTGTATATTTTGCGAATCTGGTAGCAATGGATTTATTAGAAATTTAACACCCTCAGAAATTGTTCAGCAAGTTGTTCTGCTGAAAGAAAAAGTCAATAGAATCGTTTATATGGGAATGGGAGAACCATTGTTTAACTACAATTCTCTTATAAAATCCATTCATATTTTGCGTGATCGAAACGGATACAACTTCCCCACAGACGGAATTACAGTTTCAACTGTAGGCCCTTTGACACAATTAAAAAAGTTGAGAGAAGAACACCTAAAAATTCAATTAACGCTTTCACTTCACGCAACTAATCAAACAACAAGAAACAAAGTTATACCACATATGAGCGGAAACAAAATAGAAGAGGTGGTAGAAGCAGTGTTGTCTTACTCTGAACGTCATAATAGGAAAATTACGATAGCATATCTGTTATTGCCAGGAGTGAATGACAGCATTTCAGATGTGCGTCAATTAAGTCGTTGGTTCCGCGGAAAGAATGTTTTGATTAACTTGTTGCAATACAATAATACCAAGTGCTTTGATATGAAAAGCCCCAACAAGCAGCAATTAGTTGCATTCAAAAATTTGTTGGAACGCGAAGGCCTGGAGGTTAAACTTCGTGAATCAAGGGGTGGGAAAATAAAGGCAGCATGTGGGCAATTAGTTAGTGAACATAACAAAAAAGGTGCCAGAACTACCCAAAGTACCGTTCGTTCGAATTCCGAAACCATTCAGAATAAGAAAGCCATTCAATACGATACATCTACAAAAACAGATTTGCGGCAAAATTCAAGCAGAACAAAAAGACAAGATAGCAAAAAGGGCAATTTCAAAAGCAAAAAAACACGACGATCTCCTCACAATGCTTGATTACGCTCAAATGTTTGGCTATAGAATTTTGAGTTCTCTGTACATTGTAATTGGTATTATACTGATTATTGTGGCGCTTGTATGATAATCGTAAGTCAAGCCCTCGTTCCGAAATGGAGCGAGGGCGTTTTTTGTATTCACTTTTACTTTTTATGCATCAAACACATAAAAGTAGAGTATGTTTTCCTCACAATCGAATAAAGCAAATTCCCAATTCATAGCACCTGTGTTTTTGAAAAACCAATATCCATTTTCGATTTCGGGGATAACTTTCTCATCGGTTTCGGGATGCTCGAAAACGCCACCCCATTCATAGAAGTATTGATATGCTTCGCCTTCTAAAGGTAATGCCTTCCATTCAGAATTGAAATTTTCCTCAAACCCATCTGCACAAGACAGTTTAACAAAGGTTTCGCCGTCGCCGTGGAAGCCTCCGTGATTATCCCATTCTTCCAAAACAGTGGCATCATCCAAGGATAAATTTAAGTGTTCTGCCGCTACTTCTTTCAAACTTTTTTCACCGCTGAACAAATCGCAACCGCACAGTAGTAATGATAAACAACCTATCACCATAACAATACTAATAATTTTTTTCATCTTTAATCCTCCTTTACATACTCTAAAATATCACCGGGTTGGCAATCTAATACTTCACATATTTTCTCTAACGTTGAGAGCTTAATTGCTTTTACTTTACCGTTTTTTAGCAAAGAAACATTAGCCATTGTTAAACCAACACGTTCTGTCAGTTCGGTTACACTCATTTTTCGTTTTGCGAGCATTACATCTATTCGTATTACAATCATACCGTCAGATCACTCTCCTCTTGTAATATAGCTGCACGCATCAAATATTTTGAAAGGATATACATAAAAATCGAAAGAATCAATCCTGTTATGGCAACAAAAATATGCAAAACAAACCACGAACTCCATCCTAACAATGCAAAAACGATATTACCAATCACGAAAGCAATAATATCTGCAATTAAAATTATCGTTGCACGATTTACACGAAGCGCATTTTTGGTTAAAAATAATCTGCCCTTATCCATATCTAAGGTTATTTGCCAAGCAATAACCAACAACCAAAAACAAGGTAGCGATACTATCCAATGGAATACATATTGAATCCAAAACTCGGAAGTATTAAACATTGTCCACGAAAGTTCTTCAAGTGAGCCTTTTCCAATGCTCATAGGAACCCAAAGCAAGCAAGTTAACAGTCCGCATATTCCGATTATGATAATTGCCGTCCTTGTTAATGCACTTAGTATTTTTTCATTCATTCATTTGTACCTCCATTTAACTGTTTTTTTGTTTGATATTAGTATTATAGCACCAACCTTATCATTTGTCAATAGTAATTCATCGTATTACGATAAAAAACTTTTGAATAACATAAAATTCAAAAACAAAAACCAAAGACAATCAAAGCAGATCAAAGCAGATACATAAGAAAATAGTATTGCCTATCTGTGAATTTTTCAGAAAACCTCTTGACATTGTCGATATTCGATATTATAATATAAATACAGAATGTCGATATTCGACAATGGAGGTGATAATACTATGCCAAGAGCAAAATTTCAGACCTTGACAGAGCAGATGTACTATATCCTTCTTTGTCTTTCCTCCGAGTGTTACGGAATGGACATTATGGATAAAGTACCTCAGATGACAGACGGCAGAGTGAAGGTCGGTTCGGGAACGCTGTATAATCTTCTTGAACAATTCCTTGATGCAGATATGATAAAGGAAACCAAAGCGGAAGGCAGGCGCAGATGTTATATCCTCACCGACAAAGGACGAGAGCTACTTGATAACGAGTACAAACGCTTGAATAGTCTTGTTTCAGACTATCAGCGCCTTATGGGAAAGGAGGACACCCAATGAAAGATATTAAAAAGAAAGTTGAGTTTTTCACCTTTTACGACAAGACAGGAATTGAAAAGCATCTTGAACAGATGGCTTCGGAAGGTTGGCTTCTTGAAAAGATGTCCGCTTTTCGTTGGAATTACCGCCGCATAGAGCCGAAGAAAATACACTTCTCAGTATCTTACTATGCCACCATAACCGACTTTGAACCCGAGCCTACCGAAGAACAGCAGGCGTTCAACGAGTTTTGTGAGCATTCGGGATGGAAACTTGCAGCATCGACAATGCAGATGCAAGTATTTTATAACGAAAATGAAAATCCCGTACCGATTGAAACTGATCCCGTGCTTGAAGTCGAGAATATCCACCGTTCCGTGAAGAAAACCGTGCTTGTAAGCTATTTCCTAATGATGTTTTTCGGCTTATTGCTTGGCGCGAGCTTTGTGGATACGTTGATTAGCGATCCCGTATATTTGCTCGCAAGTTCAACTAAGCTCTTTACGGGTATTTGGTGCGTTATAGCATTTGCCTATTCTTTGACCGAGATTATCACCTATTTCGTATGGCGCAAAAAAGCAAAAGCATTGGCAGAACAAGGCGTGTTCCTTGAAACGCGCGGACACAGAAAGCTCGGCTTTGCTGTCGTTGTGTTTATGCTTGTATCTCTCGTTCTGTATCTGATAACTCTTGCCAATACGGGCTTGCAGTTCTATATGACCGCATACGTGTTGATATTCCTTGCCGGTTTCCCATTGGTCAACGGTGTTAAATCGTTCCTCAAAAAGAAAAAGGTGAAGGCAGGCACAAACAAGACATTGACCTTTGCGGCGAGCTTTACACTTGCCTTTGTGCTTGTAGGTGCGCTAACCGCCGTGACTATTTTGGGCATCAAAAACGGTGCATTTGAAAATGATCTGAAGGAGCTTCCGTTCACGGTTGGAGAACTCTGCGGCATTGACGATAGCGATTATCTCAAAACACGTGATAAAGACGATTCAATTATGCTCGGTCAGTATCGTTCCTCTCAACATCCGAGAACCTATGCAGACACACCTTCAATGCAGTTCACTATCACGGAAGTTAAAATGCCATTCCTATATGACTTCGTTGTTGATCGGCTCTATAACGGTTACGAGCGTCGCGGATACAATTCCGAGTATGAGTACGTTGAAGTGGATGCAACCGCTTGGGGAGCAAACAAGGCTTGGCAGCTTTCCAAAGACGGAAAGACCGAGAACGCATTTTTGGTCTGCTATGACGAGTTCGTGCTTGAAATCCGTGTGGATTGGGAGCTTACCGCCGAGCAGAAGCAACAAATTTGCGCAAAAGTCAATTCAAACTAAAACATCAGCCCTCGTTCCAAAAGGAGCGAGGGATTTTTATTTGTCGTAATATGTCAATAAGTTTTCTTAACGATAATGAGAACCATTATTGACAAGGAGATAAATATATGCTATAATATAGAAAAATATTCCTACGGAGGAAAATAATGCTGAAAGCAAATACGAAAATGCGGAACTCTGCTACCCGCAATAGTATATATCAATATCTCTGTGGTACGAAGGAGCATCCTTCCGCAGAAATGATTTTCAATGATCTGAAAGGCGACCTGCCGAACCTCTCGCTTGGTACGGTGTATCGAAATCTCAAACAGTTAGAAGAAATCGGAAGGGTTATCAGAGTAACGACCGTGGATAACCACGAAAGATACGATGCGAACTGTGAGGATCACGTTCACCTTGTTTGTGAGAGGTGTG
>JBGVGM010000040.1:0-29140 GCA_045121655.1 Acutalibacteraceae bacterium
CAGTATGTATTCTTCTTTCTGTTGTAATTGCATGCTCAACACTTATGGTAGGCGCTGCAGACACAGCTGCTGAAAGCACCACAGGTGAAGATCTTCGCTATACAGAAGAAACTATCCCCACAGAAAAAGATATTACAGATACCATAAGCGAAATCGTTTCTGAAAACGGTTGGGAAGACGACCTTTCAGAATTCGGCAGCGAGGTTTCAGAATTCAGCGGTGAATCAGAAAGCTTCCTCACAAATCTTATTGAGAAAATCGAAGCTGCTATTGAACGTCTTACAGAATTCCTCAAGCAGATTTTCAGAATCGGCGTTTTTGATTAATCCCTTATAAATCCTGTCTTTTATCCGGTGGTACTGCTGTATTGCCGGATATTCTTTTGAGAAAGGAAGGTTACGTTGAAAGACTATATAAAATCAGGTATTCCTTACTATAAAAGAATGCTTACAATTGCAGTTCCCATTATGATTCAGAGCGGAATTACAAACTTTGTAAGCATGATAGATAATATTATGGTAGGCAGAGTAGGCACACTTCAGATGACCGGTGTTTCGATTGTCAACCAGATTCTTATGGTTTTCAATCTCTGCATTTTCGGCGCCATGTCAGGTGCGGGAATTTTCACTGCCCAGTATTACGGCAAAAAAGATAATGACGGTGTAAGAAGTACTATCCAGTACAAGCTTATTGCCGCAATTATTCTCTCGGTTTTCGGAATTGGTGCCTTTGTTTCCGCAGGTGATCAGCTTATATCCCTTTATCTCCAGGGTGAGGGTACTGCAGAGGATATTACCGCAGTTGCACAGTACAGCAGAAGCTACCTTAAAATTATGCTTATGGGAATATTACCCTTTGCTCTTTCAAATGTGTACTCCTCTTCTCTTCGTGAAACCTGCGACAGAGTTGTTCCCATGATTTCGACTCTTACGGCAGTTTTTACCAACCTTATTCTTAACTACTGCCTTATTTTCGGCCACTTCGGTTTTCCGAAGCTGGGAATTAACGGTGCCGCAATTGCAACGGTAATTGCCCGTTTTGTTGAGCTGGGAATTCTTATGGTATGGGCTCACACCCACAAAAAGAAATATCCGTTTATAAAAAAGCTTTACAGAAAATGCACAATGACAAGGCAGGAGATGGGAAAAATTACGGTTATCACCCTGCCCCTTTTGCTTAACGAGGCTCTCTGGTCATCGGGCATGGCTTTTCTCAATCAGTGCTACAGCATAAGAGGTCTTGACGTTGTTGCGGCGGTTAATATCGTTTCCACACTCAGCAACGTTTTCAATGTTGTGTTTATCTCCTCGGGAAGCGCTATCGGTATAATTATGAGTCAGCTTCTGGGTGCAAAGAAAAAGGACGAGGCAAAAAATTCAAGTATGAAGCTTATCTGGTTTTCTGTTTTCCTTTCTGTTATTATCGGACTTCTTATGGCTGTCTTTTCTCCCCTTTTCCCGAAAATTTACAACACAACGGATTCAGTACGCTTTATTGCAACGGAGCTGCTTTTCGTAGTAAGCTTCTTTATGCCCCTTCACGCCTTTACAAACGGCAGCTACTTCACCCTTCGTTCAGGAGGAAAAACTGTTATGACCTTTATTTTTGACAGCGGTTTTGTGTGGCTTTGCAGTGTACCCGTTGCTTTTATACTCAGCCGTTTTACTGCTGTTCCCATTCTCCCCTTGTTTGTTACGGTGCAGGCACTTGACCTTCTAAAATGTATTCTGGGTTACGTTTTCGTCAAAAAAGGTGTGTGGCTCAACACGGTTGTATAAAACTTGATTATTTTCTTTTAATCTGCTATAATAGCCACGAGGTGTTAAATATGAAAATTCAACAGTCGGCGGAAAACTACCTTGAGACTATTTACGTTCTCACTAACCGCAACAGCTCAGTACGTTCAATTGATATAGCAAACGAGCTCGGTTTTTCAAAGCCCAGCGTCAGTGTTGCTATGAAATCTCTTCGCGAAAACGGATATATCGACGTTATGGGTGACGGAAAAATTCTTCTTCTCAGCGAAGGCAAAAGAATTGCCGAAAAGCTTTACGAGCGTCACACTGTTCTTACAAATGCTCTCATTTCTCTCGGTGTACCCTCTGAAATTGCAGCGGAGGACGCCTGCAAGGTTGAGCATATTATTTCCGAAGAAACCTTTGAAGCGATAAAATCGTACTATAATGCAAACAAAAAAGCCTGAGAAAACTCAGGCTTCATCTTTTTTTATAAACATTTTTTCGGGATGGTCAGCAAGAGCAAGAAGCTCTGAAGGCTCCATTCCCAAAGCATCAGCAATATTGAAAAGCACTTCAATAGAAAAAGAGACGACCATCTTTGGAGTTTCTATTGTGCTTAAAAAAGTTCTGCTGATATTTGCTCTATATGCCAATTCTTCCTGTGACATACCGTTCATACGTCTGTACGTTCCAATTGCAACACCAAGTTGAGTTATTCTATCTCTGTTTTTAAACTCTACACTCTTACCCATATAATCACCTTCTTGTGATTATAATTATAAAAATCCGCAAATTTATTCTCAGTAAAGTTTAGTTTAATATTGACTATTTTAATTAGCAATTATATAATATACTTGTAATTTGCTATTTTTAGTTTTAATTTGTAAAAGATATTTAGCAAGGAGATATTTATATGACCTGTTGTTTTATCGGACATAAAGAGCCTGACAGAGAAATTCTTCCCACTCTCATTTTTACAATTCTAAACCTTGTTGAAAAAGAAGGAATTGATAATTTTTATATTGGGAACAACGGTTGGTTTGACCGCACTTGCTTTAACCTTGTGCGTTCGTTGCACAAATCTGAACCTCACATAAATTACAATGTTGTTCTGGCTTATTATCCGGACGGTATTGTGGGATATGAAGATAATACAATTTACCCTGAAGGACTTGAGCTTGTACCAAAAAGATTTGCAATTAAAAAACGTAATGAATGGATGATTGACAACAGTGATTATGTAATTTGCCACGTTAAAAACAACTTTTCAAATGCACATAAATTTAGAGAATATGCAATAAAGAAGAATAAAAAAATTATAGATGTATAAAAAATTGACGTTGCATCAAGCGTAATTAAAAAACTTGTAGCACGTAATTTCGCAATAAAAAAGCAGGTATTTTCAGTAGTTATTCTACTAAACAATATCTGCTTATATTTATTAAAAACGAATTTTGAACTTTGTGGACCGTCAGAGACGTCGGTCCCTACGATTTTTTTGCTGATTCGTCAGTCATTTTGCACTTTGCATTTTGCATTTTGCATTCTTACAGTAGTCTTTCATACAGCATTTGTCGCACTGAGGACGTCTTGCAATACAGACGGCACGTCCGTGAAGCACACATCTGTGGCAGAAATCGTTGCTCTCTTCAGGGGGCAATATTTTTTTAAGCTCCAGTTCAACCTTTTTGGGGTCCTTAGTCTCCACAAGTCCCAGAAGATTACTGATTCTTATAAGGTGGGTGTCTGCCACAACAGCAGGCTTTTTGTAAACGTCACCCACTATAAGGTTGGCTGTTTTTCTGCCCACACCGGGAAGCTTTGTAAGCTCCTCAACAGTGTCGGGAAGAATTCCGCCGTATTCGTCACGCAGCATAATGCACATATTTTTAATGTCCCTTGCCTTGGCTCTGAAAAAGCCACAGGAGTGAACAAGCTCTTCAATTTCTTCAATCTTACCTTCACAGAAAGCGTCAATTGTAGGGAACCTTTCAAAAAGTGCGGGGGTTACCTTGTTTACCCTTTCGTCGGTACACTGAGCCGACAGACGCACTGCAATAATCAGCTGAACGGGGTCATCATAAACAAGAGAGCAGATTGCATCGGGATACTCTTTTTTAAGTGCTTCAACGCAAAAAGAAGCACGCTGTTTTTTTGTCATTATTTTTCACACCTCTTTAAGATTTCTTCGCCAGTGGAAAAGATACTGCTGAGCGATTCCTTCGTTTCCTTTTATACATTCGGGAAGTCCGTCCGGATAAAGCTCCGAAAGGATCCTTTTTACCCACACGTCAATGGGAAAAGCCTCTTTTCTCCCGAAGCCGTAAAGCAGAGTGCACTCTGCAACCTTGGGACCCACACCTTTGATTTTCATAAGCTCCTCACGTGCCTTTTCAATAGGCATAAGGCAGATTTCATCAAGGTCAATCTCTTTATTACAAAGCTTTTCTGCGGCATCAATTATATATTTGCTTCTGAAGCCTGCCTTTAAGGGTGCAAGGTCTTCAGGTCTCAGTCCCTTGAGCTTTTCGTAAGAAGGAAAGGAAAATTCTCCCTTTTCGTTTTCCTCTCCGAACATCTGACAAAAGCGTTCAACTATACCCATAATTCTCGGAATATTGTTGTTCTGTGAAATAATGAAGGAGCAAAGTGCTTCCCAGGGCTCCTGCTTTAAAATGCGGATTCCGTAGTACTTTTCAACTGCCTTTTTTATGCTTTCATCAGGTGAAATTTTTTCGCATATTTCACAGTAGTCAGTGTCTAAATCAAAATAGGGATACCACACCTCTTTAAACTCTTTTTCGCTGCAGGAATGAAAGATATAACCCTCGTTTGTTTTTTCAATTTCTGCAGTTTTTCCTTTTACCGTTCCCTTTAAAAATCCGTCTTCGGTTTTTTTCCATCTGAACGCCTGACCGCACAATGCTGAAAGCTCTATATCAAGGCACTTTATATCTTTGAGAATCACTGAATTTTTTACTTCCTCATAAATCACTTTTTTTCACCGCCTTTGCGCCTATTATATCTCAGGAAAAGGTCAAAATCAATAGGTCATTTTTATAAGTTTTTAACAGTCCTGCATTTTGTTGTTAAAAACCCTTGAAACTATCGAAAAAATATGTTAGAATGGATAAGTGTAGCTTTATTTATTATTGTATAACTTAAATTAAAGTTATTAGATATATAAATAATAATACTTATAGACGAAAAATAAAAAATCAGGAGGTTAATATATGGATTCATTTGCTGAAATATGGCAGGTTGTTCAGGAAGAACTTAAAAACAGCGTAACTGAAGTTGCTTACAAGGTCTGGCTCAGTCCCCTTGAGTTCAACGGCTTCAAAGACGGAAAAGTTTACCTTTCCATTACGGAATTCAAACGTAAAATCATTATCGACAAGTTTTCTCACCTTATAGATTCCACCCTTGAAGCAGTTTTCGGTTTCCCCGTTGAGGTTGAATACGTTGTTCCAAATGAGCAGGTCAAAAACGAAAACTCAAAAATTGACACTTCTTCCTCCGTCAACGATTATAATTACACCTTCAAGAATTTTATTATCGGTCCTTCAAATAAATTTGCTCACGCTGCAGCTCACAACGTTGCCTGCAGTCCCGGAATGGTTTACAATCCCCTTTTCATTTACGGCCACTCGGGTCTTGGTAAAACTCACCTTTTACTTGCAATACAGAACGAAATCAGAGAAAGACGTCCTGACGCAAAAATAATTTACACAAGCGGTGAGCATTTTACCAACGAGCTTGTTTACTATATCGGAAACCACAACACCCACGCCTTTCACGATAAGTACAGAAGCTGTGACGTTCTTCTGGTTGACGATATCCATTTTATTGCAAAGGGTGAAACAGTTCAGGAGGAATTCTTCCATACCTTCAACTCCCTTAACGCAAGCGGAAGTCAGATTGTTCTTACCTCTGACCGTCCGCCAAAGGAAATGATGACACTTGAAGAAAGACTGAGAACACGTTTCGAAATGGGACTTATTGCTGACATTCAGCCCCCCACACTTGAAACAAGAATGGCAATTGTAAAAAGAAAGTCCGACGATTTAGGTCTTGAGCTTCCCGACGACGTTGTAAAGTTTATAGCTGAAAATATCAAGAAAAATATCAGACAGCTTGAGGGTACGGTTAAGAAAATCAAAGCTTATCAGGACGTTGAGGGACTTAATCCCAGCCTTACCGTTGCAAAGCGTGCAATCAAGGATATTATTAACGACAACAAGCCCCTGGGCGTAACCATTGAAAACATTATAAACGAGGTTTCAAGAACCTTTGACGTTTCCGCTGCGGATATCCGTTCAGACAAGAGAAACGCAAACATCTCCCAGGCAAGACAGGTTGCAATTTACATCGTTGAGCAGGTTACGGGCCTTCCCCTTAAAACAATCGGCAACGAATTCGGCAACAAGCACCACTCAACAATTATCTATGCTCTTAAGGAAATAAATCAGAAGCTTGAAAAGGATGTGGGCCTTAAAGCAACCGTTGACGACATCATCAAAAATATCAACGAAAGCTAAGGCACTTTTCCACACAGTTTTTAGTTTTCCACAGTGAGTTTTCAACTCTTTCAACAGTGCTCATTTTGCCTGTGTTGAAAACTTACAATTTTCAACAAAAATCCTCACATTTTAAAATGCGGATTTTTTCAGTAAAACAGGGGCTCATAAGACTTTTCCGCATTTTCAACAGCCCCTACTACTACTACTATTAATATTATTATTTATTTTGATTTTTTTGAAAGGAACTCCATTATGAAGATAATTTGCGACAGTGCTGAACTTTCAAAGGCTGCGGCTAACGTTCAGAGAACAGTATCAAACAAATCAACAATTCCTGCTCTTGAGGGTATCCTCATTAAAGCAGAAAACGGAAAGGTAACTCTTACCGGTTACGACCTTGAAGTAGGTTCAATTATTGTTATAGATGCAGAGGTTAAGGAAAGCGGAAAGATTATTCTTGCCGCAAAGAATTTCTGCGACATTTTAAGAATGCTTCCCGACGACAGCGTTCTTCTTGAATGTGACGAAAGAAATATATGTAAAATAAAAAGCGGCGAAACAGATTACTCTCTTATCGGCACTTCTGCTGACGAGTATCCTGAGCTTCCCTCACTTTCAAAATTTTCACCGGTAAAAATGAATCTTAATCTTCTTAAGGATATGATTAAAAGAACTGTTTTCTCAGTTTCAACAGGGGAGAGAAACCCCGTTCATTCAGGTGTAAAGTTTGAGATTGAAAACGGAAATATCGTTCTTGTTGCCGTTGACGGTGCAAGACTTGCAATCAGACGTGAAATTATTGAAAGAGAAGACGATGCCGTTCTCAACTTCGTTGTTCCCGCAAAGACACTCAACGAAATTTTAAAGCTTAACGCAGACGAAGAAGCTGAAATCGAAATTCTTGTAGGGGACAGACACCTTATTTTCAGAATGGACAGCTTTGAAATTATTTCAAGACTTCTTGAGGGTAATTTCATCAACTATAAATCAGCAATTCCCATGACTTCCTCAACTCAGGTTGTCGCTAACACAAGAAGACTCATTGAATGTGTAGAAAGAACCTCTCTTATTATTACGGACCGTTCAAGTCCCGTTCGTCTTGTTGTTGATGAGGGTATTATGAAATTCTCTTCAGTTACTGCAATCGGTACTGCAACAGACAAGATGATTGCTGACATTACAGGCGTTAAGGTTGAAGTTGGCTTCAATAACCGTTTCCTTATTGATGCACTCAAGGCAACCGAGCAGGAAGAAATAAAAATGGAATTCGGCTCATCGAGCCAGCCCATCATTGTAAAGCCCCTTGAAGGTGATGCTTTCTTCTATCTTGTTTTACCTGTAAGAATATAATCTGAGGGTAATTTTTCTAAATAAAAACAGCGAAAAGAGTTGTAGAATAGATTATGCAAAGAAAAATCAGAGTTAAAGTCAAGGTTGCAGACAAAAATGTCCGTGAAGTAAAAATCACAACACCTGATATCCGTCTTGATGCTGCTCTCAAGCTTTCATCTGCTGTTTCAACCGGCGGACAGGCTAAGATGGTTATTCAGGATAATATGGTAAAGGTTAACGGAGACGTCTGCACACTCAGAGGAAAAAAGCTTTTTGACGGTGACGAATTCAGCTTTGAAAACAAATTCTATAAAATTGTAAAAGAGTAAGAAATGAAAGTTACAAATCTTGAAGTAAGAAATTTCCGCAACATAAAAAATGCTCAGCTTGAGCCTCATGAGGGAGTTAACGTAATTTTCGGCGAAAACGCTCAGGGAAAAACCAATCTTCTTGAAAGTATCTGGCTTTTTACTGCGTGTCGTTCATTCAGAAGCTCAAAGGATAACGAGCTGATTAACTTCAACAGCACAAAGGCAGAGCTTTCCATGGATTTTTGTGCATGGGACAGAGAGCAGGAAGCGCACCTTGAAATAGGGGAGGGAAGAAAATTTCTTCTTTCGGGAGTAAAGAAAAGTCCCACGCAGTTTATGGGAGAGTTTCTTGCAGTTGTATTTTCTCCCGTACATCTTTCTCTTATTAAAGACGGCCCTTATGAAAGACGCAGATTTGTTGATACTGCAATAAGTCAGCTGAAACCGAAGTACGCTGCTTCACTCGCTCAGTACAATAAGGCTATTCAGCAAAGAAACGTACTTTTAAAGGATCTGGTTTACCATTCGGAGCTTTATGACACTCTCGACGTGTGGGAGGACAGAATTGCATTTTTTGCCTCGGAGATTTTGAGACAGAGAATCGGTTACATCAACAAGCTTTCCACCTATACCGATGAAATATACAGAGGTCTTTCCTCAGGAAAGGAAAAGCTTTCCATAAAGTACAATCAGCAGACGGTTGTATGGGGCGACAGTAAAGAGGAGCTTTATGAAAATATGAAATCTCAGCTGTTTGCTTCAAGAAAAAATGACATTATCTGCGGTTATACTTCAGTAGGTCCTCACAGAGACGATATAACCGTTGAAATTGACGGACTTATTGCAAAAAGCTTCGGCTCTCAGGGTCAGCAAAGGTCAGCAGCCCTTGCACTTAAATTAGGTGAAGCTGCAGTTGTAAAGAACTTTTCCGACGAGCAGCCCGTTGCACTTCTGGACGACGTTATGAGCGAGCTTGATAAATCGCGACAGAACTACATTCTCAATCACATAAAGGACTGGCAGGTGTTCATTACCTGCTGCGACCCTCTTGCCGTTGAAGGCCTTAGGACGGGCAAAAAGTTTGAGATGAAAAACGGAAAAATTTATTAAAGTTTGGAGTGTGAAGAGTGGAGTGTGAAGTTGTGGTCGCAACTTTATATCTCTGTAAACTGATAACAATAGTCTGCGGAGTTAACTGAGTTAAATAGGGTAAAAATTTGATTTTATCCGCCTTAACATTCATCAAAAAAGTAAATTTTACCCACCAAATTTATGTTTCTGCTTTGGCGGAATGAATATAAAAGTTAAGCAGTGGGTTAAAACGGATATAATCGGCGAAGCCCCATAACTCCACACTCCACTCTTCACACTCAACACTTAAAAAAATCCGGAGGATTTTCAGTATGTATCTTCACTTAGGACAAAGTACGGTAATTACCCACGACGAAATTGTCGGTATTTTCGACCTTGATAATACCACCGTTTCAAAAAAGACTAGGGATTACCTTTCAAAGGCTGAAAAAGAGGGAAAAGTAAACGTTGTTTCCTATGAGCTTCCGAAGTCATTTATTGTCTGCGAAAGAGACGGAAATCAAAGCGTTTATCTCTCTCAGATTTCAACCACAACTCTACTTAAAAGAACAGAAGAAAACTTTTAAAAAGAGTTGAAAGTTGAGAGTTAAGAGTTAAGATGTGGTCGCGACTTTATGCTTCGGAAAAATTAAAGATATATTCCGCAAAGTAAGGTTGATTATTGAGGGCATAGAAAAGATTTTAATTCGGACCGTCGAGGACGCCGGTCCCTACGGTATCAATCTTATTGGGCAGGTAGAATCTAACTCATTTTACTCTGTAAAGGTGGATATAATCGGAGCGAAGCGTTACAATCATATAACCTTAGCCTTGCCGTCCCTGAAAGGGAAGGGGGACCGCTTTAGCGGTGGAAGGGTTATAACTCCACACTCCACTCTTCACTCTCCACACTTAGCGAAACTCCAAACTAATTCAGTAAAATATATAAAAATTAAGAATAGAATTTTAAATCAGGAGGTATGAGCCATGGATGAAAACAAGGCTAATGCTGAAAAAATTGAAGAGGTTTCAGTTGCCGTTGAAGAAACAGCACAGGAAGCAATTGAAACCATGAACACTGCCGTAACTGAGGAATATAATGCGGACGCTATTCAGGTTCTTGAAGGACTTGAAGCTGTAAGAAAGCGTCCCGGTATGTACATCGGTTCAACAGGCCCGAGAGGTCTGCACCACCTTGTATACGAAATCGTTGACAACTCAATCGACGAAGCCCTTGCAGGCTACTGTAATCACATTGAGGTTGAAATTCTCCCCGGTGATATCATCACTGTACGCGACAACGGCCGTGGTATTCCCGTTGGTATCAACGAGCAGCAGGGTCTTCCCGCAGTTACCGTTGTTCTTACTGTGCTTCACGCAGGCGGTAAGTTCGGCGGCAGCGGTTACAAGGTTTCAGGCGGTCTGCACGGCGTTGGTTCTTCAGTTGTAAACGCCCTTTCCGAATGGTTCGAGGTTGAGGTATCACAGAACGGACACGTTCACCATCAGAGATTTGAAAGAGGTCACATTATCACTGACCTTAAGGTTATCGGTGATACCGAAGAAACCGGTACCTTCATCAAATTCAAGCCCGACGCTGAAATTTTTACGGAAACCACCATCTACGATTACGAAACTCTCCAGAGACACTTGAGAGAATCAGCTTTCCTCAACGCAGGTCTTAAGATTACTCTTACAGATAAGCGTGACGAGAATAATATTGTAGAAGACGTTTTCTGCTATGAAGGCGGTATCGGCTCATTTGTTGAATACATTAACGAAAGCAGGGGACTTACTGCAATTCACGAAAAGCCCATTCACTTCTCAACAGTTGTAGGGGACAGAAGCGCTGAAGTTGCTCTTATGTATAACGACGGATATAACGAGACTCTTCTTTCCTACGCAAACAACGTTAATACCGTTGACGGCGGTACTCACGAAACAGGCTTCAAAACTGCACTCACAAAGGTGTTCAACGAATATGGCAAAAAGTATAACTACCTTAAAGACGCAGACAAAAAGCTTTCAGGTGAGGACTGCAGAGAAGGTCTTGTTGCAGTTATTTCAGTAAAGCTCACTGAGGCTCAGTTTGAAGGACAGACCAAGGGTAAATTAGGTAATACAGATATTACAAAGCTTGTAAACAACACAGTTTATGAGAAGCTTACTGACTACTTTGAAGAAAATCCCCAGGTTGCAAAGGCAATCTTTACAAAGGCTCTCGACGCTTCAAGAGCCAGAGAGGCTGCAAGAAAAGCAAGAGAGGCTGCAAGAAGAAAGTCACCTCTTGAAAGTAACTCACTTCCCGGAAAGCTTGCCGACTGTACAGAAAAAGACCCCTCAAAGACAGAGATTTACATCGTAGAGGGTGACTCAGCAGGCGGCTCTGCAAAGGAAGGCAGAGACAGAACAATCCAGGCAATTCTTCCTCTCTGGGGTAAAATGCTCAACGTTGAAAAAAGCCGACTTGACAAGGTTGTTTCAAACGAAAAGCTTCTTCCCGTTGTAACTGCTCTGGGTGCAGGTATTTCAGACGACTTTGATGTAACAAAGCTTCGTTACCACAAGGTTGTAATTATGGCCGATGCCGACGTCGACGGTGCTCACATCAGAACTCTTCTTCTCACATTCTTCTTCAGATATATGCGTCCTCTTATTGACGGCGGTTATGTTTATATTGCTCAGCCTCCTCTTTATAAGCTCAGTAAGGGTAAGAGACACGAATATGCTTACTCCGACGAGGAAAGAGACAGAATTATGGTAGAAATGCCCGGTGCTGATATTCAGAGATATAAGGGTCTTGGTGAAATGGACCCCGAACAGCTTTGGGAAACAACAATGAACCCCGAAAACAGAATTATGCTCCGTGTTACCCTTGAAGATGCAATTCAGGCTGACGAAACTTTTTCAATTCTTATGGGTGACCAGGTTGAACCCAGACGTGATTTCATTCAGAAAAACGCAAAATACGTTCAGAATCTTGATATTTAAGGTGAAATCAAATGATGTCTAATTCTATAGTTTTCAAGAAAAACGAGAATATCAATCTGAGGGCTGTTGAGCTGTGGCAGGAAAAATACGGAGTACTCAGAACAAACTACCGTTTCTATTTAACCTTCGGTTTATGTCTGCTTGTGGCTTTCTTTTCATTCTTTTCAATGTATTTTGAAGAGGATTACACTACAGTCGGAACTCTCCTTTTTGTAGCCTTGCAGACTCTCGTTTTTACCTACATGATAAACAGAACAATAAAAGTAAAAATTGTTCCCGAAATGGCAAAGAACGCTGATTTAAGAATCAGAGAATGCTCCGATAAAACACAGATTACCTTAAGGGAAAACGATTTTGAAATCAAAACCCAGTACAAGAAAACAAATTACTTCTATGACGAGGTTGAACGCTGCTTTGATATGGGTGATTTTTGTGTGATTGTGGTTGACAGGTATGCCTATCCCGTCATAATTTCCTTTATTTCTCTTGTAGAAGGGGAAAAGGAAGCGTTTTCAGCACTTCTTGAGGAAAAGCTTCAAGGAAAGTATGAAAGAGGGGTGTAAGGACAAAATGAAGTATTTTTCAATTACCTTCAGCCTGAAAAAAGAAGATTACAAAAACTTTTACAAGACAATCAACAATTCTCTTTTACTTCAGCGACTGAAATTTTCCGCAATCATTCTCGGAATAACCTTCATCTTTATGGTGATGAATCTTTACAGCCTTGCGGTAACAGCGTTTTTCCTTATGTTCATTCTCTTTTTTGTAGGCGACTTAATTAACCGTACTTACATTCTCCGAATGAACGATAAATCAAAAATCGGCAAAAGACCTACAACTGTTGATTTTTACAGCGACCACATTGAAATTATTTATCTTCCCGATGAGTATTTCAAAGGTACAAGCGAAAGACATTATCCTCTCACTTCGGTAAAAATGGTGCTTCAGAACAGTGATTATCTTTACTTCAAGTTTGACGATTTCACTACTCTCATCATTCCGAGAAGAGATATTGACAAAGAATCGGCAGAAAAAATCAGAAATATGATAGATAACCTTTATCCCGACAAATTCTTAGAAGAATAATAATTCCGACGAAAAAATGGTGATATTATGGAAACAAATAACTACGAAAATCAAACTATAATTGACGTTGACCTTAACAGGGAAATGCGAAAGAGCTTTCTCGATTATTCAATGTCAGTTATTACCTCACGTGCACTTCCCGATGTACGAGACGGACTTAAGCCCGTTCACAGAAGAATTCTCTACACTATGCACGAAAACGGACTTTATCCTGAAAAGGCTTACCGTAAGTGCGCTGACACCGTAGGTTCAGTGCTTGGTAGCTACCACCCCCACGGTGACGCTTCTGTTTACGATGCAATGGTACGTCTTGCACAGAAATTCTCAACAAGATATGTGCTTGTTGACGGCCACGGTAACTTCGGTTCAGTTGACGGCGACCCCCCTGCTGCTTACCGTTACACAGAAAGTAAAATGAGCAAAATCTCTATGGAGATGCTCACCGATATTGACAAGGATACTGTTGACTTTGCTCCCAACTACGACGACCGTCTTAAGGAGCCCACAGTTCTTCCCTCCCGTTTTCCCAACCTTCTTGTAAACGGCTCAACAGGTATCGCTGTTGGTATGGCAACAAACATTCCGCCTCACAACCTTGGTGAGGTTATTGACGGTATGTGCTATTTCATTGACCATCCCGAAGCAGAGCTTGAAGAGCTTATGCAGTTTATCAAGGGTCCCGACTTCCCCACAGCAGGTATTGTTATGGGCAGAAGCGGTATCAGAGCTGCTTATGCTACAGGCCGAGGCAAAATTATTGTAAGAGCAAGAACTGAAATTGTTGAAGGCAAAAACGGCAGATTCCAGATTGTTGTTTCTGAGCTTCCCTATCAGGTAAACAAGCGCCGTCTTATTGAAAGTATGGCTGACCTTGTTAAGGATAAGAAAATCGAGGGTATTGCCGACATCAACGACTACTCAAACCGTGAGGGTATGAGAATGGTTGTTGACCTTAAGAGAGACGCTAACCCTCAGGTTGTTCTCAATCAGCTCTTCTCCTATACACAGCTTCAGGTTTCCTACGGTATCATTATGCTTGCCCTTGTTGACGGTGTACCGAGAATTCTCACTCTTAAAGGTGTTCTCACACATTATATCAAGCATCAGGAAGAGGTTATTGTAAGAAGAACAAAATACGACCTTAAAAAGGCTCAGGAAAGAGCTCATATTTTGGAAGGTCTTATGATTGCTCTTGACTTCATTGACGAGGTTATTGCAATTCTCCGTGCTTCAAAGGACCAGGCTTCAGGTAAGCAGGCTCTTATGGACCGTTTCGGACTTGACGAATTACAGGCAGACGCAATTGTAAAGATGCGTCTCGGACAGCTGACAGGTCTTGAAAGAAACAAGATTGAAGAAGAACTTGCTTCTCTTAAGGAAAAGATTGCAGAATATAACCTTATTCTTTCATCAGAAGGAAAAGTACTTGAGATTGTAAAAACAGAAGCTATGGCAATCAGAGATAAATTCTCAGATGACAGAAGAACAGAAATTGCTCAGGTAAGCGGTGAGGTTGATATAGAAGACCTTATCCCCGAAGAGCAGTGCGTATATACACTTACAAAGTTCGGTTATATCAAGCGTCAGCCCACTGAAACTTACTCAATTCAGAACAGAGGCGGCAGAGGCGTAAAGGGTATGACCACAAGAGAAGAGGACACAACCCAGACAATGTTCACCTGCTCAAGCCACGACTTTATTATGTTCTTTACAACAAAGGGCAAGGTTTACCGTCTCAAGGGCTATGAAATTCCTGAGGGCAGCAGACAGAGCAAGGGTATGAATATAGTTAACCTTCTTCCTCTTGAAACGGACGAAAAAATCAGCTCGATGATCAAGGTACCCGACTTCGGCGGAGAAGAAATCAAGTATCTCTGTATGGTAACAAGAAAGGGTATCATCAAGAGAACTGACCTTGAGCAGTACAAGAATCTTCGTAAGAACGGTATTATTGCAATCAATCTTGATGAGGACGACGAGCTCGCATGGACAAGACTTACCGACGGTAACGACGATATCCTTGTTGCAACAAGATGCGGTATGTCAATCCGCTTCAACGAAAACGATTGCCGTCCTATCGGCAGAACTGCACGAGGCGTTAAGGCTATTGAGCTTAAAGAGGGCGACGAAGTTATCGGTATGTGCATAATCAGAGAGGGCGACGACGGCAAGAGCAAGATTATGACTATTGCTGAAACAGGTCTTGGCAGACGCAGCGAAACAGCAGAATACCGTGTTCAGACAAGAGCAGGCAAGGGTGTTCTCAACTACCATATAGAAAAGTACGGTCTGGTTGCTGCAGTTGATATGGTAAATGACGACAATGATGTTATTCTTATTGCTTCAAACGGTATCATTATCCGTATTGCGGCAGAGCAGATAAACACCGTTTCAAGAACATCAAAGGGTGTTCGTGTAATGAGAATCGGTGAAGAGGACAAGGTTGTTTCCGCAATTGCCGTTGAAAGGGAAGAAACAAACGAAGCTTCAGAAGGCGAAACAGAAGAAAACACTGAGGCTACAGAATAATATTTCACAGTGTAATGCAGGCGGACACTGCTTACCGTGTTCCTACTGTAATACACCGTATCAGTCAATTTAAAATTGAATGACTTATAATTTTGCATTTTGCATTTTGCATTTTGCATTCAATAAAGGATTGATATAAATGGCAAAGAATAAAAACAAGGAAAAAAAGCCGAACCCCGTTTCAGCTTTTCTCTGGAAGGATAAAAGACGCAGAGCTAAAAACTTTAATTTTCTTCTGATGTTCATTATCGCCTTAGCCGCAGTTGCTATGGGCTTTATCGGTGAAAAGCTTGAAATTATGGACACCGGCGACGATGTTGTTATAACCCAGCCGCAGGAAGACATTGTTTTTGAGGAAGAGGACCTGCAGATGATGGAAGCCATCAGTCAGGCAGGCTCGCTCAACGATTATCTTTATCAGTGGGCAAATAACGGCGGTGAGCTTTACAGCAGTAAAAACGTTATAAACGTGCTGCTTGTTGGTCTTGACTCAAAGGACGCACTTGAAAACGGCGGCAGAAGCGACTCGCTGATTCTTGTTTCCCTCAACAAAAAGGACAAGAAAATTTATATGACCTCATTTTTCCGTGACACCTGGTGCTACATGAACACCGCAAACGGAATGTACAGCAAGATAAATGCTTCTTATTTCTACGGGGGACCCACCGGTCTTATTGATACAATTGAAAAGAATTTCAAGGTTGATATTGACTATTACGTTGCTGTTGACTTCTCCTCATTTGTGGATATTATTAACGCTCTCGGCGGCCTTACAGTTGAGGTTCAGGAGTACGAAGCAGAGTATATCAACCGCACAACAAAGCACACAATTGAGCACGGTCCTGCGGTAAAACTGAACGGAGCCGAAGCCCTGGTTTTTGCACGTATCAGAAAGAGTGACGCCGACAGTGACGTAAGCCGAACAAGACGCCAGAGACAGGTTATTACCTCCTTTATTGAAAGCGCAAAAGGTGCATCAATTTCACAACTTAACGATGCTCTTGATATGCTTTTCAAGTACGTAAAAACTGACCTTACTCAGATGCAGATTATCTCTTACGCAACTCAGGCTCTTGCCAACGGCTGGATAAATTACGACATTGAGCAGTATACTCTCAGTGACGAAAATATTTTCAAGGCAGGTTATGTAGGCAACACCTCCGTTGTGTTTATCGACTTCCCCCTTGCTGCAAACACCATACAAATGCAGGTATACGGGGATTCTAACGTTGTTCTTGATGAAAACAGAATCAAAATATTCAATTTAGTTTCGAGGTTTGCATAAAATGGATTATATCGGCACAAAGCATGAAGTAAAGACTGTTGTTACCGAAGAAGTGACAGCAGCAAAAATGAAAAGCGGTTCTTTAGCTGTACTTGCAACACCCTTTATGGTTGCTCTTATGGAGCAGGCAGCAGCTGAACTTTGCGAAAAATTTACACCTGAAGGAATCTCAACCGTAGGTACTGCACTGAACATCAGCCACCTTGCTCCCACACCTGTAGGTAGTGAGGTAAAAGCGGTTGCTGAGCTGCTTTCCTTTGACGGCAGAAAAGCACAGTTCAAGGTTGAAGCTTACGATGAAGCAGGCCTTATCGGTGAGGGTACCCATGACCGTTTTACCATAAAAATTGACAAGTTTATGGATAAGGCAAATGAGAGAAAAATTAACAATTAAATTTTAATTCAAGGAGAGCCGGTTTGTTGAAAAATGAATCGGCTGAGTTTCTTATGGCAAGATACGATTATGTAATTTTTGACTTTGACGGTACCGTTGTTGATACCGGCGAAGGAATACTGAAAAGTCTGCAATATTCTTTTAAAGAAATGGGCAGAGAAGTGCCTGACCTTAACGATTTGAAAAAATTCATAGGCCCGCCTATATACTATAGCTATACCACTTTTTATAACGTAAGCGAGGACGAGGTGGGAATGTATATTCAGAAATACCGTGAGCGATACAAGGTGAAGGGTATTTATGAGTGTGAGCTTTATGACGGAATGATTGAGCTCATTGACACCCTGAAAGCAAACGGTGTAAAAGTGGGCATCGCTTCATCAAAGCCAATTCATCTGATTTACAGCGTTGCGGACTATCTGAAAATCACTGACAAGTTTGATGCTATTGTCGGAGTGAAAATCGACGACAGCAATCACAGCAGTAAAACACAGCTTGTACTTGACTCAATGGCTGAAATGGGTGCAACTGATAAATCAAAGGTGCTTATGGTTGGCGACAGACTTTTTGATATTGACGGAGCAGCCGGTGCAGGTGTGGATTCCTGCGGTGCAATCTGGGGTTACGGCAGTGAAGAGGAGTTCCGTGAGCATAATGCTACCTATATTGCATATAAAACAACAGATGTCGCTGAACTTGCTCTAAATAATGATTAATTAGAATAATACCCTGTAAAAATATAGAATATTTTTCACATTTCCGTTTCTGTTGAATAGAAATTATTTTAATGATATACGGATTGATGACAGAAATTCTATCAAACGCATTTTTCAAATAAAAACAGAAAGTTTTCAACGCAAGTCATATAAAATTGTTGAAAACTTTTATCGGATACAGGAAAGGGTTTTCCATGAGATATTTTGCAAAAGAATATGACGTTATAGTAATTGGTGCAGGCCATGCGGGAATTGAGGCGGGTCTTGCTGCCGCACGTCTTGGAAGTCAGGTTGGTGTTTTCACTATAAATATGGACTGGGTCGGCAATATGCCCTGCAACCCCTCAATCGGCGGAACGTCAAAGGGTCACCTGGTAAGAGAGATTGATGCTCTCGGCGGTGAAATGGGTAAGGCTGCAGATGCTAACACCTTACAGAGCCGTATCCTCAATCTCGGCAAAGGACCTGCCGTTCACTCTCTGCGTGCGCAGATTGACCGCAGACGTTACAGTGAGCATATGAAGCACGTTATGGAAAAGGAAGATGGCGTTGAGCTTGTTCAGGCTGAGGTTATATCCCTTACGCGTGCAGAGGATAAGTGGGAAATTGTTACTCAGCTGGAGGCAATTTACCGTGCAAAGTGCGTGATTCTTGCAACGGGCACCTTCCTTGGAGGCAAAATTTACGTTGGAGACGTGGTTTACGACGGCGGACCTGACGGTATGTTTGCTTCTACAAAGCTTGCTGAGGCCCTTAAGGACCTTGGCGTTTCCACGAGACGCTTTAAAACCGGTACTCCTTCACGTGTAAACCGCAGAAGTATCAATTTTGACGGCCTTGAAAGACAGGACGGAGATGAGGTTGTTGTGCCGTTTTCCTTTGACGGAGAGTATAATCCCCAGAACAAGCTACCCTGCTACATTACCTACACAAACGACAAAACCAAGCAGATCATCCTCGATAATCTCCACCGTTCACCCTTATACAGCGGTAAAATTGACGGTGTAGGCCCGAGATACTGCCCTTCAATTGAAGATAAAATAGTAAGATTCTCTGAAAAGCCCCGCCATCAGCTGTTTATTGAACCTTGCGGAGAGAATACAGAGGAGATGTACCTTCAGGGAATGAGTTCATCTCTGCCTGAAGATGTACAGCTTGCCTTCCTCAGAACCATACCGGGACTGGAAAATGTTCAGGTTATGCGTACAGCTTACGCTATCGAATACGACTGTGTTGACCCTATATCTCTTAAAGCGAGCCTTGAATTCAAGGATTTCGACGGCCTTTACGGTGCAGGACAGTTCAACGGCTCAAGCGGATACGAGGAAGCTGCGGCTCAGGGACTTATTGCGGGCATAAATGCAGCACGCAAAGTAAAAGGGGAAGAACCCCTGATTCTTGACAGAGCCTCATCGTATATAGGAACACTTATTGACGACCTTGTTACAAAGGGCTGTTCCGACCCCTACAGAATGATGACCTCACGTTCAGAGTACCGACTTCTTCTCCGTCAGGATAATGCGGACATCAGACTTACCGAATACGGTTATAAAGTGGGGCTTGTAAAAGAAGATAAGTGGCAGAGACTGCAGAACAAGATGAAACTTATTGAAGAAGAAAAGGAAAGAGTATCTCTCGTGCCGGTTGCACCCTCAGATAAGCTTAACGAAATGCTTGTTTCACGTGAAACAACGCCTCTCACAACGGGCTGCAGGCTTATCGAACTGCTGAAAAGACCGCAGCTTGACTACGAAGCACTTAAAGATTTCGATCCGGACAGACCTGAATTACCAAGAGAAGTCTTTGAGCAGGTAGAAATCGGCATAAAATACGAAGGCTACATAAAAAGACAGCTTGCTCAGGTTGACGAAATGAGAAGACTCGAGGTAAGAAAACTTGACCAGAATACGGATTATACTACAATTATAGGACTTCGCATGGAGGCTCAGGAAAAGCTGAACAAGGTGAAACCGGCGAATCTCGGTCAGGCATCGAGAATCAGCGGCGTAAGCCCTGCAGATATTTCGGTTCTGCTAATCTATCTTAACAGTAAAAATAATGTTTCACGTGAAACATAAAGTTGGTGAGTTATAATGGGAACCTTTATTTCAATGGAATTACTTAAAAATAAAGCAGCTGAATTCGGTGTTAATCTCGACGAAAAGGCGCTGGAACGCTTTGATTTATACGCAAAACTTCTTGTAGAGTGGAATGAAAAGATAAATCTTACGGCAATTACAGACCCTGATGGTATTGTTCTGAAGCATTTTGTGGATTCTCTTTCGGTTTTTTCCGCTATTAATATACCTGAGGGTGCAAAATCAATTGATGTAGGCACCGGTGCAGGTTTCCCCGGTATTCCTATGCTTATTGCAAGACCTGATCTTAAAATAACACTTCTCGACAGTACCAATAAAAAGCTTAATGTTATAAGAGATATCCTTGAAAAGCTTGATTTGCAGTGCGAAGTACTTCATACGAGGGCAGAAGAAGCAGGCCAGAACAAGACTTACAGAGAACAGTATGACTTTGCAACGGCAAGAGCTGTGTCAAATCTGCGTGATTTAAGTGAATACTGTCTGCCTTTTGTTAAAAAAGGCGGAACCTTTATTTCAATGAAAAGCGCCAAGGCTGAAGAAGAAATCGCTGAGGGGAAGAATGCAATCAGAATCCTCGGCGGTAATATAAAGGAAAAGAAGACATTTGAAATAGATGAAGCAGGGGAGAGAACAATTATTTTAATTGAAAAAGTTTCGACAACACCTCCAAAATATCCACGACCTTCGGCAAAAATTGCAAAGAATCCCCTCAGATAAAGGATTTTTCGGCAAAATAATGGGTCAAAATGTAAATTGAATTAGCTGGACAACCTTTCTTAACTGTGCTATTCTGTAGCCAAAGAAAGGTTGTTTGTTTTTTGGAGGTAAAAGAATGAAGGAAAAACCACGCTCAGCAGGTCAGGTACTGCTGATTCCAAGCGATTCAATATATCCTAACCCTAATCAGCCACGTAAAGTATTTGACCAGAGCGAGCTGGTGAATCTGGCAATAAGCATCAGAATGAACGGTATATTGCAGCCGATAACGGTCAGAGAAATAGAAAACGGGTACGAATTGGTGTCCGGTGAAAGAAGGCTGAGGGCCTCAAAGCTTGCGGGACTGCTTAACGTGCCTTGTATAGTAGTAGATGTAAATTCCCTTAAGTCCGCCGTATTTGCGCTGATTGAGAATTTGCAAAGGCAGAATCTGGGCTATTTTGAAGAAGCTCAGGCAATAAATAAGCTCATGAAGGATTTTTCCTTATCTCAGGACGAGGCAGCACGAAGACTGGGCAAAGCGCCGTCGACGGTATCAAATAAGCTGCGATTGCTGTCACTTCCCGAAGAAGCAAGAGAAAAGCTCTCTCAGAACGGACTTTCCGAAAGGCACGCAAGGGCATTGCTCAGACTTGAAGAAGGGTACATAATGGAGGTTCTGTCAAGAGTAATTGAAAAGAAACTTAATGTAAGTCAGACAGAAAAGCTTGTTGAGGAATATGTAAGCAAGAATAAAAAGCCCGGAAGACAGACGAAAATAATGTTCAGCGACGTAAAAATTTTTCTTAACACAATAAACAATGCGCTTGATACTATGCAGAAAGCAGGAATCAAGGCAGAATTCAAACGTGAGGACAACGAAAACAGCTATATATATCTTATTGAAATACCTAAAAAGGCTGTTTACAAAACTAAAGAAGGCGACATCCCAAAGGATGTTTCCATATAATCATATCTTTCTCTTTCACACCCCAAAAGAAAAACTCTGCTGTTTTGGCAGAGTTTTTCTCGTTAAACCCTTTAAAAATAAGGTTAATTGTGATATAATGTATGTCTACAGCAAAATAAAATGTAAAAAAGCAAAGAATAATTCCAAAATGGAATAGAAAGGACAGCCAATGGGAAAGACAGTAGCAATTGTCAATCAGAAAGGCGGCGTAGGAAAAACCACAACAGCAGTTAATCTTGCCGCAATTATCGGTCACTACGGCTACAAAGTGCTTCTTGTTGATGTAGACCCTCAGGGAAATGCCACAAGCGGTCTTGGAATCAACAAAAGAGAAGTCAAGGAATCCACCTACGATATGGTTGTAGGGGAAGCAAAGGCCGAAAACGTAACCAAAACCACACCCTACAAAATGTTGGACCTTTTACCGTCAAATATGAACCTTGCAGGTGCTGAGCTTGAGCTTGTAGACCTTGAAGGCAGAGAAGCAAGACTTCGCAACGCCCTTGCACCGGTCAAGGATAAATATGATTTTATAATAATCGACTGTCCGCCCTCACTGGGACTTCTTACAGTCAATGTGCTTTGCGCGGCAGACAGCGTAATTGTCCCCATACAGTGCGAATATTACGCTCTTGAGGGACTCAGCCAGCTTATGAATACCATCAGACAGGTAAAACGTCTTTATAATTCTTATTTAGAACTTGAGGGAGTACTGCTTACAATGTTTGACGGCAGACTCAACCTTACTCAGCAGGTTGTAAGCGAGGTTAAGCGCTTCTTCCCCCAGAAGGTTTACGCAAGCGTAATTCCCCGAAATGTAAGACTTTCCGAAGCACCTTCCTTTGGTCAGCCCGTATATTATTACGATAAAAGCTCAAAGGGCAGCGTAGCTTACGGTGAGTTCACAAAAGAATTTCTTAAGAAGAACAATAAACGCCCGAGGGAGAAATAAATTATGGCACCTAAAAAGAAAAACGGCTTAGGCAAAGGTCTTGATGCTCTTTTTATCGACAACTCAACTGAGGACGTAAAAAGCGCCGTAAAGCTTAATATCAACGATATTGAGCCTAACAGAGACCAGCCGAGAAAGCACTTTGACGAAGCGGCTCTCAGTGAGCTTGCAGACAGTATTGCACTTCACGGTGTAATTCAGCCCCTTCTTGTACGCCCCATTTCAGACGGCGGTTATCAGCTTATTGCCGGTGAAAGAAGATGGCGCGCTTCAAGACTTGCAGGACTTACGGAAGTACCCGTAGTAATAAGAGAAATGACCGACAGTGAGGCTATGGAGCTGGCCCTTATTGAAAACCTTCAGCGTGAGGACCTTAACCCCATTGAAGAGGCAGAGGGCTACAAGCTTCTTATGGATACCTACTCCCTTACTCAGTCAGAGGCAGCAGAAAGGGTAGGAAAATCCCGTCCTGCAGTTGCAAACGCAATGAGACTTCTCTCTCTTCCCAAAGAGGTTCTTGACCTTATTAAAGAGGGCAGAATTTCCTCAGGCCACGGCAGAACACTTCTCGGTCTCAACGACAATAGTATGATGCTTAAGCTGTGCAAAGAAATTGAAGAAAAGCAGATTTCCGTAAGACAGCTTGAAAGTATAATCAAAACCCTCAACAATCCCAAAAAGGATAAAGATGAAAAGCCTAAAAAGGTTAAGCGTGACCCCTACTTTGACGAGTGTGAGCTTGCAATAAGACAGGAGCTTGGCAGAAAGGCTGTAGTAAATGTTAAAAAGGGTAACAAGGGTACCCTTGAAATAGAATTTTTCAGCAAGGAAGACCTGCAGTCAATCCTTGAAACACTTGCAAAATGGTAAAGGAGCAGTAAAATGTTAGATATAAGACTTATCAGAGAAAATCCCGAAAAGGTAAAAGCAGCGATGAAAACAAGAAACAAGGACATGGATGCCCTTGTTGACGAAATTCTTGAAATTGACAAAAAGGTTCGTGAGCTTACTCAGAAGGCTGACGCTCTCAAGGCTCAGCAGAACGCTGCAAGTAAGGACATTCCCCGCATCAAAAAAGAGGGCGGCGACATCAGCGAAATTATGACAAAGATGAACGCCATCAAGGAAGAGGTTAAGGTTCTTGATGCTGAAAAGGCAGTTCTCGCTGAAAAGCAGAAGACAATGATGTACGAGTTCCCCAACGTACCCAGCTCAGATACTCCCATCGGTAAGGATGACAGCGAAAATGTTGAAATCCGCAAGTTCGGTGAGCCCAGACAGTTCGACTTTGAGCCTAAGGCACACTGGGATATCGGTGCAGATCTCGGCATTCTCGATCCCGAAACTGCTGCAAAGGTAACAGGCACACGTTTCCACTTCTACAAGGGCCTTGGTGCAAGACTTGAAAGAGCTATCATCAGCTTTTTCCTCAACACACACACCGAACACGGCTACACAGAGGTATTCCCTCCCTTTATGGTTAACCGTGCTTCAATGACAGGTACAGGCCAGCTTCCCAAGTTTGAGGAAGATGCATTCAAGCTTACAAACGATTACTTCCTTATCCCCACAGCTGAGGTTCCCGTAACAAATATGTTCCGTGACGATATTCTCGACGGCAGTCAGCTTCCCATGTCATTCTGCGCATATTCAGCTTGTTTCAGAGCTGAGGCAGGTTCAGCCGGCAGAGACACAAGAGGTCTTATCAGACAGCATCAGTTCAACAAGGTTGAGCTTGTAAAATTCGTTAAGCCCGAGGAAAGCTACGCAGAGCTCGAAAAGCTTACAAACGACGCAGAAAGAGTGCTTCAGCTTCTTGGTCTTCCCTACAGAGTTGTTGCTCTTTCAAGCGGTGATATCGGCTTCTCATCAGCAAAGACCTACGATATCGAGGTATGGATGCCCTCTTACGGCAGATATGTTGAAATCAGCTCCTGCTCAAACTTTGAGGACTTCCAGGCAAGACGCGCATCAATCCGTTTCAAGAACGGCCCCAAGGAAAAGGCACAGCTTGTACACACTCTTAACGGTTCAGGTGTTGCAGTGGGCAGAACAACAGCTGCAATTCTTGAAAACTATCAGAACGCTGACGGAACAGTAACAATCCCCGAAGCACTGGTACCCTACATGGGAACAGATATAATTAAATAACAAGAAAAGTTTTTTGGTTACTTTTTTTCAAAAAAGTAACGCCCGAGCGGCGAGCTCATTAAAGAACAAAAGGAATCCCTTTATCTATAAAACTGATAAAGGGATTTGTTGATATCAGACGGATTTTGAGGTGAGAGAATGAATAAAGAACTTTATAACGAGATAGAGAACTATATGAAATCCTGCGTAAAGGAAACTGCCCACGACAGAGAGCATATTTACAGAGTTTTGGGCAACTGCATAAAAATTGCTGAAAATGAAACTAATGTTGATTATGATATTCTTCTTGCAGCTGCACTTCTTCACGATATAGGCAGAGACGGAAAGAAGAAAAATCACAACGAAATCGGTGCTGAAATGGCAGAGAAATTCTTGAAAACAATTGATTTTCCTCAGAAGAAAGTGGTTACGGTTTGTGATGCTATACGAACACATAACAATGAAAGCTTCGGCAAACAAGAAACTCTTGAAGCAAAAATTCTGTATGATGCCGATAAACTGGATGCAGTAGGGGTAATGGGAATTTCAAGAAGCCTTATTGGAGTGGGTAACTATAATCACCCGATGTACGTTATCAAAAACGGCAGAATAGATACCAACGAAGACTGCGAAACGGACACTTTTATAAGGTATTACGTAAGATGTCTTGCAAAAAATTACGACAGATTTTTCACTGAAACTGCAAAGAAAATCGCCAACGAACAAAAAAGTATTGACGAAAGCTTCTACAAAGCACTGTTGAATTTAGTTGATGAAAACTGCGCCGAGCTTAATAAGGTTGAGAATCTGCTTGAAAGAGAGAATGAAAATCAATGAATTACCCTAAAATGATTATTTTTGATTATGGTCATACCCTTTTATATGAGCCTGATTGGAATACTGACCGAGGCAACGAAGCTCTTTTAAAATACGCTATGAAAAATCCTAATAAATGCACCGTTGAGGATATAACCAAGGGTGCAGAGCTTGTTTTCGGTGAGCATGTTGCAAAGGTGAGAAAGCAGGGTTATGATATTAGCGGACAGATTGCGAATAGAACACTTTATGATTATCTTGGTATAGAGTTTTCTCTGTCTCCCGTAGAAATGGAAACTGTGTTTTGGGACAATGCATCATTGGGTGCAATTATGCCAAAAGCTGACAAGATGATTGAATATCTTAATGAAAACGGTATCAGAACGGCTGTTATCAGCAATCTCTTGTGGTCGGGTGAAGCTCTTGCAAAGAGGCTTAACAGACTTCTGCCCAATAATAAATTTGAGTTTGTTATGACATCAAGTGATTATTTTATCTGTAAACCAAATCGTATTTTGTTTGAAATCGCACTTCAAAAAGCAAGCCTTTCTGCTGAAGATGTTTGGTATTGCGGAGATAATCCACAGAACGATGTTGCGGGTGCGGCACAGGTGGGCATTTTCCCTGTATGGTATGACAATTCAATCGACAAAGATTACATAGACAGAGCAAATGAAAAGCAACCTCAATGCGAACATCTGTATATAAATGAATGGGATGAAATGATTGAGGTTATCGAGGATTTGAAGAAATGAACAAAGCAATCATAATCGGCTGTCCCGGCTCAGATAAAACAACCTTTGCAGAAAAACTGCAGAAATGCACAGACCTGCCCCTTTATTACCTTGACGCAATCTGGCATAAGCCCGACAAAACCCACATTCCGAGAGAAGAGTTTGACCAAAGAATAGCGGAAATTTTTGAAACACCCAAATGGATAATCGACGGAAACTACAAAAGAACAATTGAAATGCGAATGAAGCAGTGCGATACGGTTTTCCTCTTTGATTTGCCCGTTGAAATGTGTCTGCAGGGAGTGACAGACAGAGTAGGCAAGGAAAGATACGATCTGCCCTGGCTTGAAACTCAGGTTGACCCTGAATTCAGACAGTTTATTGAAGATTTCCCGAAAGACACCCTGCCGTATATCTATGAGCTTATAGAAAAATACAAAGATGGAAAAAGAGTGATAATTTTTAAATCGAGAGAAGAAGCAGACGGATTTATTGAGAAACTGAGGTGAAATAAAATGCAGATAATAAAATTCGACCCCAAATACCGTGATGACCTTATATTTATGATTCTTGAAGCAAAAAATGCCCTTGGCAGAGTACCGGGGCTTAACGAGGACTTGCTCGACATTCAGAAAAACTATTTTGATAAGGGTGATATGTTCTGGGTTGCTCTTGATGAAAATGACAGAGTTATAGGCAGCGTTGGATATAACTCAGTGGAAAACAGCGATGAAGCGGTGCTTCACAGACTTTTTGTAAAAGCAAATCTTAAGCATCGGGGCATCGGTACTGCACTTTTAAAAACTGCCGAAGAACACCTGAAAAAAGTAGGCAAAAAGTCGGCAATTGTACATCTCGGTAATAAAGAGCATTTTTATGAGTCGTGGCAGTTTTATCCAAAATATGGTTATATAGAATATGAGCCGAGCTATATGCGAAAAGAGTTGAATTAAGAATAAAAAAATGATATGATGTTTATATATCTGTTATGAGGTGAAAATATGAGTAAACTTATTGCAAAAGAATATAAATGCTTTGAAGATATAAAAAACATCCGTGATGACGGAAACGAATTCTGGTATGCAAGAGAGCTTGCTCTTGTTCTTGATTATACAAAATGGGAAAATTTTCATAAGGTTATCAAGAGGGCTATGATAGCTTGTGAAAACAGCGGACACGATGTTTATCTCGATTTTCCTGAAGTCAGGAAAATCGTATCAGCCGGTGCAACAAGAAAGCCGGTGCTTGATTATGAGCTTACCCGTTATGCCTGCTATCTCATCGTACAGAACGGCGACCCAAGAAAAGAGGTAATCGCTCTCGGTCAGACATATTTTGCCATTCAGACCTACAGACAGGAAGTTGCCGATAGATTTAATCAGCTTGACGAGGACAGCAGAAGATTAGTTGTTCGTGGCGATATTAAACAGTGGAATCAACTTCTTGCAGAAACAGCAAGACAAGCCGGAGTTATTACCAATGAAGAGTTCGCTATTTTTCAGAATGCAGGCTATATGGGACTTTACGGAGGTCTTACCGTTGATGATATTCACAAGAAAAAAGGTCTTGCAGTTGGCCAGAAAATTCTTGACTATATGGGCAGTACAGAGCTTATCGCAAATCTTTTCAGAATTTCCCAGACAGAGGAAAAGCTTCGCAAGGATAACGTGAGCGATGCAAATACGGCAACAGCTGTACATCACACAGTCGGCAAAGAGGTCAGAAAGGCCATTGAAGAAATCGGCGGCACAATGCCAGAGGACTTGCCGACGCCCGAAAAGAGTATAGCCCAGATAGAAAAAGAACAAATGGAAAGATTAAAGCAAAAAGCGAAAAACGGACAGCTTATGCTTGACGAATAAAAACCTTAAGAAAATCGTAAGTTTTCCCCCATTGAAAAAACACCGCCCCTTACGGTATAATAAAGGAGAGGTGAAGAATATGAAAAAGAAAATACTTATTATTGCAATCGTTCTTTTGCTCGTCGGCGGTGTGTTCAGCCTTACTATTAAGCCCGTGAGAAACAAGTTTATAGACAGTATGATTCCGCAGATTTCAAAAACCGAAAACTGCTACTACACCGATGAGGATATTGAAAGCGCAATTGAGTGCGTCAAGGAGTATTATAAGCAAAAGGATAAATGGGTGATTCCACTGAGATTCAGCTTCAGCGAAGAAAAAAGCAATCGTACCCTTAACGGTTACCATCTTACAGAAACTATCGCCAAGGAAAACATAATTGTTCTTTACTGTGACTATGTTGTGCTGAAAGATTTTGCTGCTTATTCACAAGGAATTTATCATAACTTTGCTGCAATTCTTGCAAGAGAAAATGCAGACTCTCCCTGGGAGCATGTTGACGGCGGATACGCATAAGTTGACAGAAAATAGCTGATGTGATATACTCCTGTATGCAGGGTGACTGTGTCACAGACAGGTGGTGGCTCCTCGAAAAGAGGAGGTGATAATCATGTCGGTTTCAGAGGTTATAGACCTTTTAACATTGATTATATTGGTTATCACTTTTTGCTATAATGTTTTAAGCAAAAGCAATAAGTAATTCTTATACATAAAAATAAGAAAAACACCGCCTAGTTCCAATGAAATGCACCCCAAATGTTAGACATTGTGATATAATGTTTAACAGGAGGGGTGATTTTTTATGCCCAAAGGAATACCAAACAAAAAATACACAGGTGAATTCAAACAAAAAGTAGTAGAAACAATGCACAAGGAAAAGTTAAGTTACAAAGAAGCTGCAAGGCA